>WTKN01000409.1:479-7359 GCA_011524395.1 Moorena sp. SS36440bin_2 | reverse complement strand
GGGACGGCACTGCCAGAATTTGGGACAACCAGGGCAATCCATTAGCCGTACTCACCAGGCATCAGGACTGGGTATTAAGTGTTGCCTTCAGCCCCGATGGACAGACCCTGGCCACTGCTTCACGGGACGGCACTGCCAGAATTTGGGACAACCAGGGCAATCCATTAGCTGTGCTCAGAGGGCATCAGGACTCGGTATATAGTGTAGCCTTCAGCCCGGATGGACAGAGGCTGGCTACTGCTTCAGCAGACGGCACTGCCAGAATTTGGGATAACCAGGGCAATCAAATCGACGTGCTCACCGGGCATCAGTTCTCGGTAATCGATGTAGCCTTCAGCCCGAATGGACAGAAGCTGGCCACTGCTTCAGCAGACGGCACTGCCAGAATTTGGGACAACCAGGGCAATCCATTAGCCGTACTCACTGGGCATCAGTCTTTGGTAATTAATGTAGCCTTCAGCCCGGATGGACAGAGGCTTGTCACTGCTTCAGCAGACGGTACTGCCAGAATTTGGAAGGTTGAAAGTTTAGGTGAGCTGCTGCGTCGGGGCTGTGACTTGCTGGAAGATTACTTTGTTAGGAATCCTGGAGCTAAAGAGAAGTTATGGGTATGTCGGGAAGAGGGAATAGGGAATAATTAGATCTTGCACTAGTACCAAACTAGTTAATAATTTGAGAAATGCTATGTATCCTCATCTTCCTCTTCTGCCTATCTAATCGCTTTATCTAACCGGTCATTAGCATCCTTATAAAGGTTAACAAAAGTAATATTCGATGCTGCTAATCCCACCGCCGTAGTAACAGCTCCCTTCGGTAACTTATGAGACATTAATAACCCTGCCCCGATTAGAGCCACAATCCCGCTTATTACTTTAGCCCCGACAAGCAAGTTAAAGGAAAGCTTGGCTTGACGAATGCGCTCGTTCAAGTAGGTGTTTTTTTGATCAGAGTCTTTGTTTTGTTGAGACATAATGTATTGAACTTTTAGTTCAGTAATGTTCTTATCTCCAACTATAGGCTGAATAAATTCCTACTAGTTAAGTTGTGATTCAAAGTTCACTTAGTTCACGGTTTTTACTATTGGTGAAGCTCGAATAATATATCCGTGAATAGTTGTTCACTGCTTGACCAACAATCGTGAAACTAGGGAATAGGGAGTAGGGAATAGTTGCGTAGGGTGCTTTAGGGGCGGGATCCCCATGATGCGTGCGCCTCTTCGTTCCTGGTTGAAACAACCGGCTCCGTTAATTTTCTGTTGGTGGGCAGTGCCGATGTAACTTACTACAAGCTGGAAAATTGCTAGGAACCACTACCCACCCTAAGTCAGCCGTTGGCCTTGGCCGTTGGCCACGCTACGCGAATGGCTGAAAGCACCTCAAGTAGAACCATCTGTAGGGCATAGGCTGAACGCGCACGCGTGGGCGTAGCGCATAACTTGAATCTTGCTCAACTAATCACCAATACCCTAAACTAACAAGAAGACTACCTAGGGCACAAGCAGCGATCGCCTGTCAATAACTCACCGTCAAATCCTTTGGATTATGACGGGAGCTTGTAAGAAGCTCATAGTTGACCAGTCTAAGTTCTTTAGAACTACGTTATTTCTGAGTGTTAAAGTTCCTACCTGAGGATGCGTAGCCAGTCCCCAGCTCTAGAACTCAATTGTTAAACAGGTGTAGTTGAGTTAAGCCAGTGCGATTGAGAATGTACCGGGAAATAACATTGACGAGGCTCACTTAACCCTAGCAATAGGAGAAAACACAATTATGCGTGTATTTGTACTCAACAAAAATCGACAACCTTTAGATCCATGTAAGCCCGCGAGAGCCAGAATTTTACTTTCGACAGGGAAAGCCAAGGTATATCGTCGTTATCCATTCACTATTATTTTGACGGAGGAAGTAAAAAATCCAGTAATTCACAAACATCAAGTAAAAATAGATCCTGGTTCAAAAACAACTGGTCTAGCTATAGTCCAAGGGGAACGAGTAGTCTGGGGATCTGAACTCACCCATAGGGGTTCCCAAATACGAGATAATTTAATCTCTCGTGGGCAGTTAAGACGGTCTCGTCGTAATCGCAAAACTCGATATCGCAAGCCCAGATTTCTTAATAGAACTAAACCGAAAGGTTGGTTAGCCCCTAGTTTGACGTCTAGGGTTCAAAATATTTTAACTTGGGTTAAAAAGTTGATTCGATTCTGTCCTATCACCGGCATATCCCAAGAATTGGTTAGGTTCGACACTCAAAAGCTACAAAATCCTGAAATATCTGGGATCGAGTACCAACAGGGGACACTTTACGGCTATGAACTTCGGGAATATTTACTTGAGAAATGGAATCGCAAGTGTGCTTATTGTGGGGCAACAGGTACTCAGTTAGAAATCGAGCATATCAAACCATTATCTAAAGGTGGTTCCAATCGGGTTTCTAATTTAACTATTGCGTGCCATTCGTGTAACCAGGCTAAATCAAATCAAGATATTGAGCTATTTTTGTCTAAAAAACCTAGTATTTTGAAACGAATACTGACTCAATCTAAACGTCCACTGGCTGATGCAGCTTCTGTTAACTCAACTCGCTGGAAATTGTATCACGATATTAAATCAATAGGATTGCCTGTTGAAGTGGGGAGCGGTGGATTAACAAAATTTAACAGGTGCCGCCAAGATCTTCCTAAAACTCATTGGCTTGATGCGGCCAATGTTGGAAAAGTTGAAACTCTAATTATTGAAGTGACCAAACCTTTATTAATAACGGCCAAAGGACACGGCACTCGTCAGCTCTGTAGGACTAATAAGTATGGGTTCCCCATTCGTCATTGCTCCAGAATGAAATTTCACAAAGGCTTTCAGACAGGAGATATTGTCCGCGCCGTGGTTACTAAGGGAAAAAAGATTGGGACTTATGTAGGACGGGTTGCTACTAGAAAATCAGGGTCTTTCAATATCTCAACTTTGGGAGGACTAGTGCAAGGGATTAGTCACAAATATTGTCGATTTATTCATAGAAAGGATGGTTATGCTTATACAAATTAGATCCTGTCCTCCCTTTCCTCTCGCCGTTAACCCTACGGGTATAACGGGAGTCTCCAGGGAGGTGGACAGATGATTAGTAAAGAAACCTTCGAAGACAAGTATAGTAGCATGCCCCCGAAAAGGCGACAAGTGTTGGAGGCGGTGGTGGCTGGCAAGACAGATAAAGAAATCAAAGACAAGGTGCTAGGTGTCGATAATAACAATACTGTAAGAAAGCATATTTCTAATCTATATAAAGACTTTGGTATTGAAGCTGACGGTTATAATTGTCGTTGGGAATTAGTGAAAATCGTTAATACCTATAAGCCGGAATTAGTAGCTGATAAAGTTTTAGAAAAGTACGAGTTACCATCGTCTCTACCTAGAGCTGACCAAGAGATATATATTGAGCGCCCACCCATTGAAGCTCGTTGTTATCAGGAAATTGTAAAACCGGGAGCCTTAATTCGGATTAAAGCGCCGCAAGGGATGGGCAAAAGCTTACTGATTAGGAAGATTATCGCCCATGGCGCAAAACAGGGTTATGGCCAGGTTTATTTAAATATGGATGGACTAGATTTCACTAATTTAGATAGATTTTTAAAGTCGTTTTGCTTGCAAGTTGGTAAAAAACTGAAATTGCCCAATCAGTTACAGACCTATTGGGATGATAGTTTTTTTTCCAGTGTAGACAACTGCACCACCTACTTTGAAGAGTATTTGTTAGACTCTGTAGAAAGTCCGTTACTATTGTGCTTGCATGACCTTGATCGGGTGTTTCAGTATCAAGAGATTGCGGAAGGGTTTCTGCCCTTGCTCCGTAGCTGGCATGAGAGTGGCAAGTTTGACGATAGTTGGAAAAAACTGCGGTTGGTGGTGGCTCATGCTACGGAAATTTATATTGATCTAGATCTCAATAAGTCGCCATTTAATGTGGGATTACCTATAGATTTACTAGAGTTTGATGCTCAGCAGGTAAAACGCTTTGCCGAGAGTTATGGGTTAATGTTATCTGTGGATTCAGTAAGTCAACTTATGGCAATGGTGGGGGGACATCCTTATTTATTATCCCAAGCGTTTGATTATCTCAAGAATCATCAAGAAGTAGAGAATACACTAGATACCCTTTTGGCTGAAGCCCCCAAAGAATCTGGAATTTATCGCAGTCATTTGTACTTACTGTTAACTAGTATTGAAGACCATCCCCAATTGGTAGAAGCTGTTAACTTATTAGTTAGTAAACCAAATCCAGTGCGTCTAGATGCTAAGATCACTCGCAAGTTAGAAAGTATGGGACTGGTTGAGCGCCATGGCAATGATTGTAGTTTGAGATGTAATTTGTATCGTCAGTATTTTAGCGATCGCATTTTTGCTAAAAGGGAGCAGGGAGTAGGGAGCAGGGAGTAGGGGGAATATCATTATTATCAACAGAGTAAGTAGTAAGATAACAATGAACAAAAATATCTTTAACTATACTAAATTATTGAAAACTACTTCTTCTTTATCCCCATCTCCCCATCTCCCCATCTCCCAACACTCTTCCCTGTTCCCTATTCCCTGTTCCCTTTCCAAAAATGACCAATCAAAAATCAACAGTCTACAAAGTTGGGGGTAGTTTACCTCAAGATGAACCCACTTATGTAATCCGAAAAGCTGATCACGAGCTTTTTCAGGCATTGATGGCTGGGGAGTTTTGTTATGTGCTGAATTCCCGACAAATGGGTAAGTCCAGTTTGCGGGTACGAACCATCCAAAAGCTAACAAAGGCGGGAGTAGCTTGTGCCTCTATTGATGTTACAACGATTGGCAATCAAGCAACCTCCCAGCAGTGGTATGGCAGTTTGATTAAACGTCTTGTCACTAGTTTTAAATTAAAGGGAACAAGCGAGGTAAAATCTTGGTTAAAAGAGCGTGAAAAATTCTCACCATTAGAGTGGTTAGATGAGGTAATTGAGTCGGTTATCCTCAAAAAAATTAGTCAACCGATTGTTATTTTTTTGGATGAAATTGATAGTATTATTAAGGTTAAATTTAAAGATGATTTCTTTGCGTTAATTAGGGCGTGTTACAATAAAAGAGCCGAAAATCCCGCCTATAATCGTCTAAGGTTTTGTTTGCTGGGGGTGGCAACGGCAGCAGATTTAATTCAAGATAAACAGCGCACCCCGTTTAATATAGGTAAGGATATTCAGTTAACTGGGTTTACTTTTAAGGAGGCTAAACCGCCTTTGGTTCCCGGTTTGGAAGGTAAGGTGGATAATCCTGAACAGGTTTTAGGTGAGATCCTCGGTTGGACGGGGGGACAACCGTTTCTTACCCAGCGGTTGTGTCGTTTGGTGGTCGAGACTTCCGAATCAGGAAATAGTCTTTCCGTGGCACAGGTGGTGCGTAGCAAGATCATACACAATTGGGAAGCCCAGGATGAACAGGAGCATTTTAAAACCATACGCGATCGCATCCTCAGAAATGAGCAACGGGCTGGGAGACTGTTGGGTTTGTATCAGCAAGTTTTGGATCAGGGTAGTCTAGTTGCGGATGGTAGTGAGGAACAGACGGAATTAAGACTATCGGGGCTGGTGGTTAAGCGCGATCACTGTTTAAAGGTTAACAACCGGATCTATCGCGAGGTTTTCGGATCCGATTGGGTCAATCAAGAATTGGCCAGAGTGCGCCCCTACTCTGAGGCTTTGACCGCTTGGGAGGATTCTGGGTGTAAGGATGACTCTCGATTGTTGCGGGGGGTGGCTTTACAGGAGGCTCGGGATTGGGCTAGGGGTAAAAGCTTGAGCGATTTGGATCGTGAGTTTTTAGATGCTAGCCAGGATTTAGACAAGCGAGAAGTGCAAAAGGCTTGGGAGGCTGAATTAGGCCCGCGACTAGAACGACAAGGGCTTAAAGTGCTTAATAGTTTAGGACAGTTACAGGATAATGTTGACTACGGCACCAGTACAGAAAGAGAAACGCTTTTATACCAGGCAGTAGAGACTGGGCAAGAGCTATTGAATATCGTTAAAGATGGTCGCCCCCTGGATCACTATCCTGCTACTAGTCCTCTATATGCCCTCCAGCAGAGTATTAGTAAATTCCGAGAAAAAACTAAATTCCGAGAACAGGCTAAACTCAAAGGGCATCAGGACAGGGTAACCAGTCTAGCATTCAGCCCGAATGGACAGAGCCTGGCCACTGCTTCATACGACAATACTGCCAGAATTTGGGACTTACAAGGCAATGAATTAGCCGTGCTGAAAGGGCATCAGGACTTAGTAAGGAGTGTAGCATTCAGCCCGGATGGACAGAAACTTGCCACTGCTTCATACGACGGCACTGCCAGAATTTGGGATAAAAAAGGGAATGAATTAGCCTTACTCAAAGGGCATCAGGGCTGGGTAACCTGTGTAGCATTCAGCCGGGATGGACAGAGCCTGGCCACGGCTTCAGACGACAACACTGCCAGAATTTGGGACTTACAGGGGAATCCATTAGCCGTGCTCACAGGGCATCAGGAATTAGTAAGGAGTGTAGCATTTAGCCCGGATGGACACAGCCTTGCCACTGCTTCATCCGACGGCACTGCTAGAATTTGGGACAAAAAGGGCAATCCATTCGCCTTGCTCACAGGGCATCAGGGCTGGGTAACGGATGTAGCATTCAGCCCGGATGGACAGAGGCTGGCCACTGTTTCCTCCGACAACACTGCCAGAATTTGGGACAAAAAGGGCAATCCATTAGCCGTGCTGACAGGGCATCAGGAATTGGTAAGGAGTGTAGAATTCAGCCCGGATGGACAGAGCCTGGCCACTGCTTCAGACGACAACACTGCCAGAATTTGGGACAAAAAGGGCAATCCATTAGCCGTGCTGACA
>WTKN01000409.1:0-379 GCA_011524395.1 Moorena sp. SS36440bin_2 | reverse complement strand
GGGCATCAGGACTTGGTAACGGATCTAAAATTCAGTCGGGATGGACAGAGGCTTGCCACGGCTTCATTCGACAATACTGCCAGAATTTGGGACTTACAAGGCAATCAATTAGCCGTACTCAAAGGGCATCAGGGCTTGGTAACGGATCTAAAATTCAGCTGGGATGGACAGAGGCTTGCCACGGCTTCATTCGACAATACTGCTAGAATTTGGGACTTACAGGCCAATCAATTAGCCTTACTCATAGGGCATCAGGACGAGGTAATGGATGTAGACTTCAGCCCGGATGGACAGAAGCTGGCCACGGCTTCATTGGACAACACTGCCAGAATTTGGGACTTACAGGGCAATGAATTAGCCTTACTCACAGGGCATCAGG
>WTKN01000106.1 GCA_011524395.1 Moorena sp. SS36440bin_2 | reverse complement strand
CTGCTCCGAACGCGCCCCGCGTGGCCTACGGCCTCAGTCCCTGCTCCCTAAAACCTAAGGTGCGCTCTTACCATTAAGAATTAAATTCGCCACGGGTCGCACCTCAGATATTTGTACCTCACAAGTCGTAGAATTGCTATAACTATTAACCATTAGAAAAAAGGCAACAGAAGCATAAACGTTTCTGTTGCCTTTTTCCTGTTGTAATCTACCAAAAAATAGATCTCGACAGACATCAGCTATTTTGGTGAAGGAAGGTTTATTACGCAATTCAATATATCTGTTGTAGTTTGGTCCCATTACAGGTGACTATTTCCTTAGAATTGAGAGCGGGATTTTATGGTGAGAATTACCAAATCCACCTCCCGGTCAACCCTTAAGTGAATCTGATAGTTTTTTTGCTCTGTGATTAATAAATTTCTCTGGTTTTCACTAAGTTCTTTCAACCCATAGTTAATCCAAGCCATACCATTTTCCCATTCCGGTGATACTACCCTAATGAATAATCCTAAAAGTAGAGCAGCTTGGCTTTCATGAGAATATTGATAGGGAATTTTAGTAGCTATCGAAGCTTGAGTTATATTGTTAACATTTCCGAGAATATTAATTAATACTGTGTCCCCTGTATTTTTACCTATCAAATTAATTTGGTTTTGAAGAGTTTCTCCCTGGTTAAAGGTAAACCCAATGGCCTCAAAACCAGGCTTAATTTTGTCTATACCTATACCTATACCTAGTCCAGTTTCTTCATATTCAGTTATAATAGGAAGCATGAGTTTATTAATCATTGACGCTTTATCTACTAGTTGTTCAGAACTAGTTTTAGCAACACTTGATAATGACTTTTTTTTCTCTGACGTGTCTTTAAGCCAACTAATTATTGATTCTATTGGATGAACAATAGTTTTTGATGAATCCGTTAATGGAAAATTGTTGTTTTCCATTAACATACTGATTACTCCTACAATAATTACTAGAGAAGGTAACAGGCAAAAAGTAATAATGAACGATTGTCCATTGAACCAATTTTTAGAATACTGTTCTTTAGTCATTTACTGCCAAGCTCAAAGTCGCCAAGGGTGGATATTTGATTATCAATAGACCTAGGGGTAAAAACGATTCTGTAAGTGTTACCCCACTTAACCTTAAACCTAATTTTTCCGCCTATATCTAAGGTCGGATAGAGATCGTTATTCGGGTATAGGTCATCGGTAACTGATAATTGGTAATTTCCAATGTCCAATTGAGGACATACTATTGCTGCTGTTAAACAATACTTGTAAATTGCAATTATCTATTACCTATGACCTATTACCTATGACCTATTACCTATGACCTATTATCTATGACCTATTATCTATGACCTATTAACAGACACTTATCTCTATCAACATGCATAGAAAATTAGTATTTGGTTGAGATGTTTTTGAAGTCAATCACGAAGTTTAATGGCACATTGTGAAAAACTTGGGAAGGCTAACCCAAGTATTGTATAGTAATTATCTCCCAAAATGTGAAATTTTTGTGAAAAACACTTGGGAAAGAACACCATTAGTGTCTTGCTATACAAAACGAATGCCAAGCACTCACCTTCGGTGTCACCGGACTTGTGAAAACTTAACGTTTAAAAAATAAGGTAAAAACTTTAACTAGTAAAGTTTAAGTTAAAAGGAACTACTGACAGAACCTTCCTTTTCCCCTTACCTCAGCGATGCAGTCGCTCATGGGGAAACCCCACTCGCTATTGCATCAAGACAGGGAAAAGATGAGGGGTTATACCCTTCATCTTAGCAAATTTAACAGATTCCCGTAAATCCCTGTTTTGTTCTTTACTTCTCTTACGGATACGCTTCAGGAAAAGTTTAGCAAGTCGGGGTAGTTGCTCATAAAATTCCCCTATTGACCCACTCATACCACCTTGCTTTCTTGCCATGGTACTTCCTGGGATTGATAGGGGAGATCCCGAGGATGGGAAAGATGGGAAAATAAGGAGAATGGGACAGGAGAATGACCAACAAGAAGACTATTTCTTTTTTCGCTTTGCCAACAGTGGCAATGCAGACAGTATACCTAGGAAACTGAGTGCTAGGAAAAATGGTAAGCGATCGCCTCCTTGCAAAGCTTCCCCCCCAGTTACTCCCAGCCAAGTATAAGCAAGGGTACCAGGAATAATCCCAAAGAAAGTGCCAAGGCTATACTCTACCGAGCTAATCGGGGTTAGACCAAACAAGAAATTCACGACATTAAACGGAGAAATGGGAGCAAAGCGTACTGCTAAGACAAACATCAGGGGTGTTTCCATCACTGCTTGATTGAAGCTGACCAATGCTTTATGATGCCTGAAGTTGTATTCAACCCAATCTCGCAATAGGTAACGCGCTACCCAAAATGCTCCCAATGCACCTAAGGTTGCTCCGATAACAGACCAGAAGGTACCCCAAACTAAACCAAACACTGTGCCACCAGCGATAGTCAGTACTGTGCCAGGAATTCCTAAAACCGTTGCCAGAGCATAAACCAGGATAAATAAACAGATTGCCCAATGGCCTAATTCTTGTAACTGTTGCACTAGGAACCTCTGGTTAAATAAGGCTCTTACAGGAGTCGAGTAACACAATAGGACCAAAATAAATAGCGCGATCGCTAACCAAAGGCTTCGTCTTTTCAGCAATCTGTTCAATCTCATCAATCTTCTACCTTAATCACCTTAAATTGTCAGGACTTAGAATCAGGACTTAGGCAATACTCGACTTTCATTCGCCCTGATATTCCCCCTGATGGTGTCGGCTCTGTTATTAACGCACCCGACAAGCAGAGTTATTGCCCAAGTCTTGATTTTTTCCAAAGTAGGGGAGTGGTAGATAGCACCGCTAATACAACTAGTGCTCCGATCAGTTGCCAGGGGGGACTACCGCTGATAGCTTCGAGACCACTGCGACCTAACCAAGCATAGGCAAAGGTAGCCGGGATAATTCCCACTGCGGTGGCTATCACATAAGTGGGTAGAGGAATTGGTGTTAAGCCGAACAAATAGTTCACCGCATTGAATGGAAAAATTGGTGCCAGGCGAATGGAGAGCACAAACCAAAAACCATTTTTCTCAATTCCGTCACTGAGTTGCTCCAAACCAGAGTCCTGAAACTTATCCTTAACCCAATCACCAGCAACAAAGCGAGCAATCATAAACGCAGCCGTTGCTCCCAAGGTAGCACCAATCACAGTCCACAAAGTCCCGAGCATTAGTCCAAACAGAGCACCAGCCGAAAAGGTTAAAATCGCATCAGGAACAGCTAGTACTGTGGCAACAATATAAATCAAAATGTACCCCAGTGGTCCAAAAATACCCATGCTTTCCTGAAGCCATCTCAGATTTTCCAGCTTCAGCCAAGACCCAACCGGCGTAAATAGTAAAATTAAGGCAGCTGTCACTAGAACTATTGCCCCAATCCCTAACCTTAGTCCTAGCTTTATCTTGGACTGGGGCAGATTTTGAGATGTCGAGGATGAAAGGTTCATGAGCTGGGGAAAAGGTAATGGGTAATTGGTTATTTTTAAATAGGATGATTTTTAAATAGTATTAGTTTTACACTGGAAAACTAATTATGAATCGAATTATATCACATAGTCTGTCAATAGTTACTATATTTAATAATATTAACTCTTTTGTTAACGTCCCAATTATCTAATTTTTTATAGGGTTAATCGTCATTTTAAACTGCTCATTCAGTTCTAGGTATTTCCAGTCTACATGAATCTATTAAATCCTAGCTTAATGAGTTTTTACTGAGAATAGCCTTAATCAATAAGGAGCTAGTTTAATAAATCAGCGAATCAGTGCAAATCATACAGATAGAACTTAGGCAAAAGTGCAAAAGTTCCTGATAGCAAGTTGTTTTCTGGTGATGTTACTTGCTGATCACAAGCTCATCCCCCTAATCCTTTCAAGGGTATGTTTTTTACAAAGACGTCAGCTGTGGGGTGTAGGGTGTAGGGTGACCGGGTGTGGGGTGACCGGGTGTGGGGGTACAGACAAGCGTGATTTGCGCGGTCTTGGGGAGGCAGCGCGGTCTTGGGGGTTTCCCCCATGAGCGACTGCCGTGGTTTCCCCCGCAGGTTGGGCTTTGGTGCGCTTGACCCATCTAATTATTAAATTAGCCACGGGTCGCACCTCTGGATCGCTTGTCTGTACCCCCACACCCTACAACTCACACCCCACAACCCACACCTGAGGTCTTTTTAAAAAACCTACCCTTATGAGGATGGGGAGATGGGGAGATAGGCTAGCAATAGAACACATCAATAGGGTATTGTTTTCGCCATCTACATAAGAGAATTTAGATTAATTTTAGAAATAGGGTACCCATCTCACAAGTAGAACATGCTAGTATTAACTCCGTCTTTACGAGATGACTATAGACTAGTCAGCCTGGGAGGTATAACAAATGATCAAGTTTTAGTTTCAAGTTTAACTAGCCGTTTATAGATAATTAATTGCTTACAAGTTTGGTTGACAAGTCTGGCTAAGCAGGAGTAACTGGCTTGTCTTGATGCTGGTCTTGATACAAAGCTTGAGTGGGGGGATCTTGCCCCTCAGGTTGGTGCATCCGCGCTATTCGAGGTCTCGGCATCAGCTCCTGGCACGACCCTGAAAACTATGGGCACAAGACCTTTGATTCTACAAGCCCATGGCTGTCATCAACCCAAACTGGGCAGTTGCTTGGTTGCAGTTGATTCGCGATCGCCAAACCAATAGCTAGTAATGCATCCCTATTTCCCCGGTCTTTTACTAGCTAATAAGTTTGGGTAAAATCCAGTGTTGATTGACCGAATAGTTTTCATCGAAACAGATATTAAAGGTTTAAAATTGGCTCCTAGGGTGCTCGGTAAACCGCCAATTTCTCTAAATCATGTTTGCGGATCACAATCCCAATTGCATACCCATAACTATTGGTTAAATTCGCAACTTATAGTAAAATAAATTCACCAATCGATTGGCCATCGACTTGTCATTGACTTGCCATTTAACTAGGCATATCTCGATCTATGCTGTTGTATTTTCCTAAAAACTATGGAAAACCTTAAAACTACATTTAACAATACAATCAACGTTATCAAAGAAAGGATATTTGATACCGATTTCAAGCTCGCCAACATCCCTATTGCCACGATAGTTATTGTGGTGCTCATCCTCTTCATCACCCAGATATTGCGAGGCTTGTTCACTGCCATAATCATTAGCAGACTCGAGCGTCTGACTAGGGGTACAGAAACCACCCATGACGATGAGTTCCTTAGGATTCTTAAAGCACCATTAGGCTGGCTAATTTGGCTAGGTGGACTATGGGTAGTACATCTAGTTGTAGCAAGCAATCTTACTCCTGAACAGAATCAGAAAATCCCCGAAATTCTGTTTGTGAGTGCTCTGTTTATTGCCACCTATATTCTTTACCGTGCTGCGCCACTACTGGGGGAGCTTCTAGCGGGATTGGCTGCCAACACTGAAACTGAACTTGACGATTTGTTCGTGCCCTACTTCCCAAGGCTTTTTCAGATCGCAGCAGTGATGATTGCGGTCATTAAAGCCAGTGAGATTTTGTTGGGGGCATCTGCTGGTGCACTGATCGGTCTACTGGGTGGTGCCGGTGTCGCCTTAGGTTTGTTATTCAAAGACATTATCTATGACTGGTGTTGTACAGTGATTATCTACGCTGATGGTCTTTATAAACCCGGTGACTGGGTAGTAGTGGACGGAGTCAATGGTTTTGTTCAGATCGTCAGTATTGGTCTCAGAAGTACAACACTTTGTATTACTGAGTGGGGTTCTGTCAAAAAAGTTCCCAATTCTAAAATGATTGCTGGAGTTGTGGAAAATTGGTCCCAGAAGACAGCTAAGACGTTTGAGTGGGGCATAAATTTAACTCTGAAAGTTGATGGAACTTCAGCTGATAAAACTTCCCGGATTTGTCAGGCTATTCAAGAAAAAATACCGACTATCGATGGCTTGCACAAGGAAAAAATGAAAGTTTTGTTTTCCCACATTGAAGAGAATGCTAGGGTAATTTTAATTACGGTATATGTGATTGATATCAACCTCTACAATACTGCCCAGCAATCCTTGAATATAGCCCTATTAGAAATCCTGGAAAAAGAGGAAATTAATCACCTGCATATTGAGCTGGAAAAGCAAATTCAAGACTACAAACAGATCAAGGGAAATTTAGTTAATGAGGTGATATCTAAATCCTAGCAATGCTTTGAACAAGCGATGCAGACCTGGCTCCCTTCGAAGCTGCATCCCTTTTAGGTGCGACCTGTGACGAATTAAATTCTTAATGGGTCAAGCAAACCTTTGAAATTAGGCAAAAATCAGAAAATTCCCACGCCCGGGCCCCAAACTCCCCACATTGCCTGGGCCCGGGCTCCTTCTTTTTTACAACTATCAGATGCACCCGAGATAGTAAACATTTCAAACTCGCTCCTAGGGTACTGCCCAAACGGACAATTGCTCTCAATCCTGTTTATTGCATACTTAGCAGGATTCGGTAAATTCGCAACCTATAGTAAGATCAATCCACCAAGAGACTTGCCATCGACTTGCCATTTAACTAGGCACAGGTGGATCTATGCTGTTGTATTTTCGTCGAAACTATGGAAAACCTTCAGGGTACATTCAACAATACAATCAACCTAATCAAAGCAAGAATCTTTGATACCGACTTCAAACTCGCCAACATTCCTGTTGCCACGATAGTTATTGTGGTGCTCATCCTCGTCCTTACCCAGATATTGCGAGGCTTTTTCACTTCAATAATCATTGACAGACTCGAGCGTCTGACTAGCCGAACAAAAACCACCCTAGACTATGAGTTAATTAGGATTCTTAAGCAACCATTAGGCTGGCTAATTTGGCTGGCTGGACTATGGGTAGTACATCTAGTTGTGGGCACCCATCTTACTCCTGCACAGAATCAGAAAATCCCCGAAATTCTGTTTGTGAGCGCTCTGTTCATTGCCACCTATATTCTTTACCGTGCTGCTCCACTATTGGGAGAGCTTCTAGCGGGATTGGCGGCCAACACTGACAGGACTTACGCAACTGGCACAGTGGATAGCTTAATATAGTACTTTAGTACTATATTAAGCTACGTCTGTGATCAGCCCTTTTTCAGATTAGTAATAGTAATTAATGGTCGTTCGTTTTTTAATTTTTCTGATAAAATTAGAGGAGGGTGCTTTAAAAAATTCAGTTAGTGATGAAATTTACGCTTACTTAACTATTGTCAATACTTATTAAGTAGCCACCTCAATTATACTCTCACCAATTTAGCCGAACATTTAGGGCGTGTCATCAATTAAGCCAAATTACAGCAGCAGCCAGATAAATTG
>WTKN01000410.1 GCA_011524395.1 Moorena sp. SS36440bin_2 | reverse complement strand
CTTGCCTCTTGCCTCTTGCCTACTCCCTACTCCCTACTCCCTACTCCCTACTCCCAGATCCGCTGTTCCCTTTGCTATATAATCAGCTAAGACAAAATAAGGTGGGTGAATGGAAACCAATCAGCCCTCAGCCAACCCCAATACCCCTAATCTAGATGGGCTTCACATCAAGCGCCCCTGCTTAGTCGTTGCTGATCTCGAACGAGCATTCAGCATTTACCAAGATATTCTAGGATTTAAGCTCGACTATCTCGCTGAAGCATCCCCAGACTCTTACCTCTACCCAGTGTTTCAGTTTCCCAAAAGTGCTCAGCTCAAATTTGCATCACTCAGTACAGAAGACGAACCTAGAGCCCTGACCCTGACCGAAGTCAAAGGAATTGAATTAACCACCCCTACCACTCCCTATCGTCTAGCCCTGGTAGTCAGAGTAAAAGACCTGACCCTAACCATTCAGAAAATCCGTGAACTCGGCCTTGACACCATTGAGCCCAATTACTTTACTAGACCACCAAACCTCCATTTCACTGAGCAAGCATTCTGCGATTACGATGGTCATCGGATTATGCTTTATCATGTGACATCTGGTTGACTAGTTTAGCAAAAAGAACGTGAGAAAAATCCTTGGGCTGAGCTTGATTGCCATTGGTCTAGCGGTTGCGTGGTTATCTATCCAGGATCACCAACCACCCGATGCCATCTCTTCAGATGTTTCCCCACCCCAGAAACAGATCAAATACCAATCCCATCCTCTAGACTTTAGTGTGGTTCACACCTTATTAATTCCAGCTAATAGTGGATTTTCGGTTACTCCCGCCATATCAGAACAGTTAATCACCTTAGAAGATTTAGCCCAAAAGCACCAAGCTGTAGCTGCCATCAACGGCGGTTTTTTTGACCCAAACAATCAGAAGACAACCTCCATTGTAATTAAGCAAGGGCAACTAGTAGCAGATCCCCGTAACAACCAGGGGCTGATCCAAAATCCCAACTTACAGCCCTACATGGATAAAATTCTCAATCGATCAGAATTTCGGCGATACCGTTGTGGGTCAACAGTCCGGTATGACATAACCCTACACAGTGAACCCACCCCCCCCGGTTGTCAATTAATAGATGCCCTAGGCAGTGGTCCATTGCTGGTTCCACAAATTACATCAGTCACCGAAGGTTTTGTAGCTGTAGAAAATGGGAAAGTCATACGAGATGCCCTAGGGAGCAGCCGACCCAATGCTAGAAGTGCAGTCGGTATTACTCCTGATGGCAGCATCTTGTTAGTAATAGTGGCTCAAAAACCAGAAGCTCCCAGAAATTCCGGTATGTCCTTCAGAGCCTTGGCTACCTTCCTGAAAATTGCCGGGGTGGAAAAAGCCATGAATCTAGATGGGGGAAGCTCTTCCGCTCTTTATTATAACGGTAAAACCGTTTATGGGAGAGTGGACAAAAACGGAAATCGAATCAAACGAAAAATTAAATCGATTCTAATGGTTAATCAAGACCCGTGACTAGTAGGGAGTAGGGAGTGGGTAGTAGGGAGTAGGGAGTCGGAACAATCTGAAAATCTAATCAGTCCTTAATTAAAATATACCAGTTCTCCTCTGTATCAGGTACACAATATTTTTTCCCGATTCCCGATTCCCGATTCCCGATTCCCGATTCCCGATTCCCGATTCCCGAAAATCCAAAACTTGTGTAACTCACCGATTTTAGAAATGCTATAAGAAGATCAGAGATGGCATTAGTAAAAAAGTAAATGGCGAAGAAATTAGCACTGCTGATCGGGGTTGATCAGTATGCAGAAGGTTTAACTACCCATCAAGCTGCCTCCCATGATGTGGCAGCAATGCAGCGAGTTTTGCAAGAGAAAACCCTAGGGGATTTTACTCGGGTAGAGTTGCTGCTCAATCCCAATTTAGAAACCATAAAACAGGCAATTCATAACCTAGTTTACCAATGTGGTGTCAATGACTTAGCCCTAGTTTTTTTCTCTGGCAAAGGAATTATTAATCAGGATGGTAAACTATATTTAACAACTAGCATCACGACTAAAGATAACCTTGAAGGTACTGCATTACCCGCTTCTTTGTTACACCAGCAATTGAGTCGTAGTGATGCTCAGCAACAAATAGTAATTCTTGAGTGTGATTACTATAGTGCTTTAGCTAGTGCTTCAGCTGACGGTTCCCTGACAGAACCTGTGAGTGTCAATCTCGACGAAGAACTCAGTGCTCCAGGGCGAGCAGTTCTCACCTCCTCCACAACGACACAAACCTCTTTTAAACAGGAACCAGCTCATTGTTCCCTTTACACCCAGTACTTAGTCGAAGGTATTGAAACTGGTGCAGCAGACCGAGATGGGGCTGGCTTAATCTATATTCGTGAATTACATAACTATGCCACCGAAAAAGTCCAGACTATTAAGCCCGACATCCAGCCAGCCCTGTTTCTCGATAATAAAGGCTTGGATATTTTACTGACTATTTTAATGAATCAAGACCCCAACCATGATCCCGATAGTGAGTATCGCAAAATCGAAGCCAAGTATCGCAAAATTGTGGAAAACTATGAACGGTATGGTAAAATTCCTGACATTGTTCAATATACATTAAATCAAAAACACAAAGAGTTGGGGATAACTGTTGACCTACACCAACCTGACCAACTCATTTCTGATCAAGGCATAGACTACTCCAAGTTGCGATATTTACTAAGAGCAGGTAAATGGAAAGAAGCCGATCAGGAAACGTTTGCTCTGATGGTCAAAGCAGTTGATAGAGAAGAAGACAACAATCTCGATCCTGAATCAATCAAGAATTTTCCCTGCACCGATCTACACACCATCGAGCGGCTTTGGCTAAAGTATAGCAGTGGGCAATTCGGCTTCAGTTTGCAAAAAGAAATTTGGGAAAAGCTTGGAGGAAAACTTAATAGTGACGAGAATAACGTTGATAAACTGGAATTCAACCGAAGCTTGTATGTTTTATCCTATTACAACCCCAAAAGTATTTCCCGCAGTAATTATTTCCCTAATCTATTAGCGTATCAAACTCAGCTTTATCAACAATTTGGTCATCGTGTGGGATGGCGAGAGCGGAAAGGATTGCACCTCAGAAGACGATGGAGAAATTATGAAGACCTGACATTTTCCGTAATCTGGGCTCCCGTGGGTCACCTGCCAACTTTGGTTGGTCGTGATGGCATAAATTTGGGAGTATTATCGATTTGGAGGATGAGGGTTAATTTATTCTCTCACCTTGAGGACTGTTGGTTATAGCATTTATAGCAATTCTTATTTGGGTGAGGTACAAATTCTTCGGTTTTAGGGAGCAGGGAACAGCGGATCTGGGAATAGCGGATCTGGGAACAGGAAAAAAATCCTGTTTACCTCATAGTTATGAAAAACACTGTAAGTTTCCCCAACTAAAATCTTTTAGGGTGCATCTCAATTGCGTAATTAGGCAAAAATTCCCGCGAAAATTGCCGCGCCCACTCCCCACACTTACCACACTTACAACGCTTACCACGCTTACCCTTTTTTTTTACAGCTCTTCCTTGAACAGAGAATTCCCGGATCTTTAGATGGGGAAATGCCAAGCTGGAGAAATAGCTCTCAGCGCAAATAAGAATCATGCATCGAAACCGTTTCAGAGTTGGAACCTTTAACCTATGCAACTTAGTGCTACCAGATGTCCTATACTATAGAAAAAAGATATATACCCAAAAAGAATACGCCCTTAAGACCACCTGGATCGCTGAACAACTCAAGAAGATGAAAGCTGACATTGTGGGCTTTCAAGAGGTATTTCATCAAGAAGCTCTCCAACAAGCACTGGCTCAGAGTCAAGTTTATGATGATGCCACCACTGTGTTCGCAAACCCTACCGGTAAAAGTCCAGTTGTTGCCCTGACCTCCAGGTTTCCAGTGCTTGAATACAACGTCATCAAAGATTTTCCCACTACGGCATGCCTGGATATCGAGGGCACAGACATCCCACTCAAGCGTTTTTCTCGACCAGTGTTAGAAGCACATCTCAAGCTGAGTGACACAATTGATTGTACAGTTTTTGTAATTCACCTCAAGTCCAAGCGTCCGATCATCCCAGATGGAGTAGACCGCAACGACCCAATTGAACAAGCCAAAGGACAAGCGAGATCTCTAATTCTCCGAGCAGCTGAAGCAACAGCTTTGCGGGTAATTTTGATGGATAAGCTGCAGCACAGGGATCATCCGGTAATAGTGATGGGTGATATCAATGATAGTGGTCTGGCTATAACCTCTCAAATCGTTTCTGGAGAGCCCCCTTTGAGAAAACTCTGGTTTCAGAAAAAGCAGATGATCTGGGATGTGTTGTTGTATTACGTCAAAGACATTCAAGCTCGACAAAACTATGGAGACTTCTACTACACCCACATCCATAATGGCCACCACGATAGCCTAGATCACATCCTGGTCAGTCAGGAATTCGTTGTTCAAAATCCCAAACGTATTGGCAGAGTTGGGTATGTCTCCCTTTTCAATGATCATTTGATCGACGAAACCTTGAGTGACGAGAAAATTGAGACTTGGCAATCTGATCACGGACAGGTCGTTGTTTCCATTGAACTTGATTAATCAGGTGATCTATGAACACTGAAAAGATAGCTAACATTTTCAACTTACCTCCTGAACTTCCTACCGAAGAACTGTTTGAACCGTTGATATCTACCGATAACCTATTAATCGAGCGCATCATCTCTACTGGACAAACCACACCAACCGGAGAGTGGTATGACCAAGACCAAGACGAATGGGTAATCCTGTTACAAGGGCACGCCACCCTTAGCTACGTTGACGGTTCCAGCGTCAAGCTCAAAGCAGGGGATTATCTATTTATAAAAGCTCATCAAAAGCATCGAGTGGAATATACCAGTGCTGATCCACCCTGCATTTGGCTAGCCATTCATGGCAATTTGCAACAAAAGCAGATCAAAAAAGCTATAGAGTAATAGCCCTTCAAGTATGCCCCTAAAGTATGAAGTTATGTAAAACGGTTTCATAACTTCATTACCTAGCCCTGATTACTTACTAGAGGTTACTGCTGTTATGGGGAAATGCGATCGCTATTTATTAGCGTCCCATGTTCCCTTAACTCTAGTAAATTTATATTTACGAAATCGCTCTAAATCAGGAAATTATCTCCGTAGATGGGAATAGTTTATATAAGCCCAAAAAAGGCCAGACTACCTTCAATGACAGTTTATATAACAGTTCATAGAAGTGTAGGATCCAAGTGAACTAGGAGATGATAATAAAACACCGATGTCACTAGAAAATGGATTAAATGCTCTCAAACAAAAACGTTATGCAGAGGCGGTGCAATGGCTAGAAAACTATTGCCAGTATTGCCAAAATTCTTCGGATCACCATTCTCAAGAGTATAGTCAAGCCCAAGCCGCTCTGGTGAAAGCCTATAGCGGTAATGGTGAGAACAAAAAAGCGATCGCCCTCTGTCGGAAGTTAGAAAATCACCCAAATTCCCAGGTCAGCAATTGGGCAAAAAAATGTCTGACCACCCTCAGTTCAAAGTCAACAAAAACAACCCCAACAAAAACAACAGCGAAAGCCGTGTCAAAATCCCGTCACAAAGCCGGAAGAGTGGCGCAAACTGGCATCAGGTTAGCCATGAAAGGCATTGCCGGTAATCTTGCCCTGGCCTCTGGTGTTACCATCTCTTTACTATTTGGGATGGTATTAGTATTAGCTCTGAGTATGCTGCTAATCCTTAATAGTAACAATCCTGTTACTGGGTTAATCATCGCAGTTGCCATCACCCTAATTTTTAATGTTGCTGCCTTTTTCATCTCTCCCTGGATCATGGACTTAACCCAACGGTGGCTTTACCAAACCCGTTGGGTAACCCTAGCAGATATCCAGCGCTATAGTCCTGAAAGCGCAGAAGTGATTGAGCGGGTTTGTCAAGAAAAAAATCTCAAACAACCTCGATTAGGTATCATTGACGACCAAAATCCCACCGCGTTTACCTATGGTTCCTTACCAAACAGCGCTCGTTTAGTCGTTAGTCAGGGTTTATTTACTTACCTTGATGATGATGAAATCGCCACAGTTTATGCCCATGAATTGGGGCATATTGTCCACTGGGACTTTGCGGTAATGACCTTAGCGGCGACGTTAGTACAAATCACCTACCTGATCTATTCTTTCGCCAGACGGATCAGTCGCGGCGGTGGTAGCAGTAAAGGCAAAGATGCTGCTCAAACAGCAGCAATGGTATCTTATGTGTTTTACCTCATTGGCACTTACCTGGTGCTTTACCTATCTCGAACCCGAGAATACTATGCTGATCACTTTGCTGCTGAAACTACCGGTAACCCAAATGCTCTATCACGAGCTTTGGTGAAGATTGCCTACGGTATTGTCGAAGAAGGGCAACGAACAAAAGAACCCAGTAAATTGATTGAAGGAACCCGCAGCCTTGGGATTTACGACCACAAAGCTGCTGCTTCTACCGGTACCGCTTATCGTATCGCCTCAGACTCCCAGAAAGTCGGGCAAGTCTTTCTCTGGGATATCTTTAACCCCTGGGGTTGGTGGATGGAGTTGAATTCTACTCATCCCCTAACCGGTAAACGAGTCCGCGCTTTAACTACTTATGCTGAGCAAATGGACTTAGAGACTGAATTTGATATGGCTACTGTAGTCCGAGAAGGCAATCAGCTCAGTAAGAAAAAGCTCTATGGTAATTTTGCCGTGGATATTGTATTGTTCAATGCTCAATTCATTGGTAGTATTACTGGTTTAATTATTGCTTCTATCGTCTTGAGTTGGACTGCTCAAGTAACAGTATTACCCAGCTTTATGCTCTTTGGCTTTGCTGTGGGAACCTTAATTAAGATCCTGGTGATGTACCCAGATTTCAAGCAATCGTCTAGATCAGATATCTTCACCTTAATGTGTGACCCCTACGCCAGTCCTTTGCGTGGTCGTCCCGTGAAACTCCAAGGTGAATTAATTGGTCGCGGCGATGCTGGCTATAAATTTGGTTCCGATCTCAAGCTTCAAGACCGCAGTGGGATGATTTATACCCGCTATGCTTCTCGCTTTGGTCCAATAGGTAACTTCCTCTTTGGTAGCAGTAAGGTGCAGAACTTAATTGGCTCCGAAGTCAATGTAGTTGGCTGGTTCCGCAGAGGAATTGCCCCTTGGCTAGACTTGATCCAGTTGGAAAGCAATAACACCACTGTCAACAGCTACCATCGTTTCTGGTCATTGATTGTTGCAGTTGGAGCAATTATTTTGGGTTTTGGACTTTTCTTTGTCCTCTGATATCATCTCCGGTTGTTTCAGGAGTCGGGAAAGATAGGGAAGTGTGGGAGGTGTGGAGAGATGGGTAGATGGGGAGATGGGGACATGG
>WTKN01000083.1 GCA_011524395.1 Moorena sp. SS36440bin_2 | reverse complement strand
CTACATCAAATCAAAGATTATGATGTAGGCTTCTCTCTCCTCACGAATGAGACTTGCTGTTCCTGGCCTACGGCCTCCGCTTGCGCGAACAATATCCTGTATTGATTTACCACAGCCATTGAGCGGCAGTCCGACCGCCATTAATCCACGATTTAAGATATTAATACCACTGTTCCAATCACGGTCAATTTTGACTTGACAACTGGAACAAAAATGAACACGCTCACTCAAACTTTTTTCAACCCTAGAACCACAATTAAAGCACTCAATACTTGTCCCCCGTGGGTTGACTTCCTCGACTAACAAGCCGCGTTTGACCGCCACTGCTTGCAATATTTCCAGAAATGCACCCCAAGCTGCATCATGAGGTGCGACCCGTGGCGAATTTAATTCTTAATGCGGAAAGCGCACCTAAAATTGATTTGGCTAACTTAGTTCGAGCAAGTCCTTTGATGTTTAAGTCTTCGTGAGCAATTAAGTCATACTTACTACACAACCAATGAGCAACCTGATAATGAAACTCCTTTCGACAACGGGTTAAATGAAGGTGTAATAAAGCCACTTTGTGCTTGGCTTTTTTCCAGTTTTTAGACCCCTTGAGACGACGCGACATTACTCGTTGAGCTTGAGCAAGTCTGTGTTGAGCTTTCCTGTAAAACTGCGGAATAGCTATAGCTTCACCGTCTGAGGTGGTTAAAAATTTTTCTAAGCCAACGTCGATACCGACAGCAGATCTAACCGAATCCACAGGTAATAGCTCAGGTACGGTATCATCTTTGATGGAAATGCAACAATACCAACCATGGCCAAAAGGCCACGCGTGCGCGTTCAGCCTTTTTGACGACAGTACACTGTTTAAGAGTAAATCCATCTGGTATTGGTCTATGCATGACCACAGGTATTTGACCAATCCGACTGAGCAATAGAAAGCCATCTTTTAGATGGGCCCCGGCACGCGGGCTGTTCACACGTGGAAACACGAATGACCTTAATTGACCTTGTTTCTTGAACCGAGGTCTTCCCCCGCGTAACCCATGCTTCAGCGGCTTCCGCCATCTATCCCATGCTTTGTTGAGCCGTTGTAGGTTAACCTGCTGAGTTTCTGCGTAGATTTGTTTGTAATCAGGGAATAGCCGTTTGGTTTCCTTGAGAGCTGCCTGCTGGGTGTAATAGTTGACCGCTTCTGGAATAACACCTATCGGCTCACTAATCAAGCTACATCTATCAATCGGTGAGCGAGTCCGATTGAGCCAATCAAGTCGAAGCCCAGTGAGCATAGTTCCAGTGACGACGCAACAATTCAAGCCACCTTTCGCGAGATGGCTATCTGTTCGGGACTTGGTTTGATTTTGTAGCAGTACGTTAATATCACTGTGCTATTGTACCACTTACGTTCGCACCTCAAGCAGGGTCGGCCTCTGGCGAAAGCGTGGCCAGAGGCCAATCTGTTGAGAACTTCAAGACGCTGTCGGGCAAGGTCGAAGCTAGTGGCTGTGAGCTTCAGTCGGTAGGAATACTTACCACTGTGCCAATAGCTAGAGCAATTGTCTGGTTTTAAGGGATTACACTATACTAGTAAGTCCTTAAGAAATGGCACAATAGTAGTTCGTATACTATGCTATAACACTCAGCTATGGGTATGAGGTTTTCATAGCCATTGGCATCTGAGTCAGTTACTCAGCTTTACCAGAGTGCTCGTACCAAGTTGCAGCTTAAATCGTAACGAGAGGAAATAAGGACTTGGTTTTTTCGCCATTGTCCGACAAGTAAATTGCACTTGAAAAACGCAACTTGGTCTTAGCTTTCAGCCCACTTGTCTGATTTATTAGTATCGGACATTTTTGTGGGTAATATTTTTCTTTTCGGTCGTCAGGTGTACATTTACTATTCGGCAAAATACCGTAACCCTAAACTAATAGCCTGAATGTGTCAATCTAGCATCATGCAGACTACCGAAAAAACTCAACCGAAACTTCTCAACCTCAAAAAACGCCTTAGTGAAATTAACGACTTAGAAGCAGCCGCATCTTTGTTGTACTGGGATCAGGCAACCTATATGCCTCCCGGTGGTGCAGCTGCTAGGGGACGTCAACTGGCTACTCTACAAAAAATTGCCCATAGTAAATTTACTGACCCAGCCATGGGCGAACTCCTGGAAGGGTTACGCCCCTATGAAGAAACTCTACCTTACTTTTCTGACGAAGCTAGTCTAATCCGCTGCACTAGAAAAAATTACCAAAGAGCCGTGCAGGTGCCAGCGGAATTTATGGGAGAATTCTCTGAACATCGCACAGAAACGTACAGTGTTTGGGTAAAGGCAAGAGCCACCAACGACTTTGCAGCGGTGCGCCCTTACTTAGAAAAAACCCTTGACCTCAGCCGTCAAATGGCTTATTTTTTCCCAGGTTACGAACATATCGCTGACCCGTTAATTGACTTTGCTGACTATGGGATGAAAGTATCTATTTTGCGGACGCTTTTTTCTAAGTTGCGAGAGGAATTAGTGCCAATTGTCGAGGCTATTACTGCCCAAAGTCCCACCGATGACAACTGTTTACACCAACGATATCCTGAAGAGCAACAGTTAGATTTGACTCTCAAGGTCATGAAGCAAATGGGGTATGACTTTGAGCGGGGACGGCAAGACCAAACCCATCACCCATTTATGATAAACTTCTCTACCGGTGATGTGCGGATTACGACCCGTGTTGATGAAGATGACCTGAGTCAGGCTCTATTTAGCAGCATCCACGAAATGGGTCATGGTCTTTATGAGCAAGGAATTAGGCGAGATTTGGAAGGTACTCCTCTTGCCTGTGGGACATCCTCGGGTGTCCACGAAAGCCAGTCCCGACTTTGGGAAAATATTGTTGGGCGTAGTCGGGGCTTCTGGAAATTTTTCTATCCCCAAGTACAATCCTACTTCCCCTCCCAACTGGGTAATGTTTCTCTCGATGCCTTTTATCAGGCAATCAACAAAGTGCAGCGGTCTGTAATCCGCATGGATGCTGATGAAGTGACTTACAATCTCCACGTCATGATCCGCTTTGACTTAGAACTGATGATGCTTGAGGGTAGGCTGCAGGTGAGGGATTTACCGGAAGCCTGGAATGAACGCTATCGTGAAGATTTAGGGATTGTTCCCCAGAATGACAGTGACGGGGTGTTGCAAGATGTTCACTGGTACACTGGTCAGATTGGGGGAATGTTCCAATGCTACACCTTGGGTAACTTGATGAGCGCCCAGTTTTTTGAAGCTGCAGTAACGGAACAACCTGCAATTATACCAAAAATTGAGCAAGGAAACTTTAGTACGCTCCATAATTGGTTGAAGGACAACATTTACCAACACGGTTGCAAATACACAGCAGCTGAATTGATTAAGAGCGTCACTGGTACTGCTTTACGCATCGATCCATTCATCCGCTACATTCGGCAGAAGTATGGGCAGCTTTACATGCTTTAATCTTTGTGTATGCCAAGATAGTTATTTTGCGAGAACCTTGTCCATATATCTAAAAGAATATTTATTCCTGATCGGTAGTGCGCGGGAATGACTATTCTTTAGAGTAATTTTTTATAGAGTTGTTGGTTTCAATATAGTTGACTTGTACTGAAGGGGTGACGAAATAGCCTGAAAGGCTTGCTATGTAAAGGTAGTAGCATTTTGTGGTAAAAAAAAGTAGGTCTCTAAATTTGCAACAAGACCTACTTATCGACAATGTGACCAGGATTTTACCAAAACCACCTAAAAAGTCAATTGAGTCTAGCCGAATATATTTTATTGAAAATTTTGCTCAATCTCTTACAGTCAATTAAAAAAGTTAACTTAGAAAAAATAGCCAATGCTCTCCCTTTACCCATTAAATTTGAAAGTAGAAGAAAAAGAATTGAAAGATTTTTATCATTACCAAACTTAACACTTGAAAAAATTTGGTTACCAATAGTTGAAGAATTATTGAAAGGATACTTTACCTCGGAAAGCCTAATTTATCTAGCAATTGATAGAACAAATTGGGGTCGTATTAACTTAGTCATGGTTAGTCTCATTTGGGATAAAAGCGATGCAGCGCGGTCTTGGGGAGGCAGCGCGGTCTTGGGAAGGCAGCGCCGCCAAAGGGGGTCCCCCCCATGAGCGACTGCCGTGGTTTCCCCCGGAGACGAAACCTGATTACGTTGAGCCTTTATGGTTGGTCGGCTATGCAGAAAAGGGGTAAAACTTATTGATTAAGGCGAGCCTGTCTTACGGTAACTTCTAACCATGAGCGACTGCCGTGGTTCCCCCCATGAGCGACTGCATGGCTGACAGGGCATTTCCCATCTATTTGACTTTGTTGCCAAAGTTAGGGAGTAGTAATTTAACAGAACAAAAAAGTGTCTTGTCCAAGGTGATACCAATTTTTAAAAACTATAAAATCTGCCTGTTAGGAGATAGAGAATTTTGCTCGGGAAAATTAGCAAAGCACTTACAGGACTTAGGCGTATATTTTTGTTTGCGATTAAAAAAGAATGAATTTGTTGAATATAAAAAAGATAATTGGGTTGAACTCAATGATTTAGGTTTAGTCCCTGGAGTGTCTTTATTTATCCAAGGAGTTAAAGTGACCAAGACTCGGGGATTCTTTAATTTTAATGTAGCTTGTAAGTGGCAACGTAAACTCAAAGGTACATCTCCGTTCGCGTAGCGTGGCCAAAGGCGAAAGAACCATGGTTTTTACTGACAAACTTTTCTAACTTAGAGTCGGCAGTTTCAGCTTATAAAAAAAGATTTGATTCGTTGGCGAAGCCTGGCGAGCGAAGCGAGGCATGGAGATGTTTAGAGATTTTAAAAGCGATGCAGCGCGGTCTTGGGAAGGCAGCGCCGCCAAAGGGGGCTTTCAAGGGTATGTTTTTTAGATTTCGGCATTCGCCTAGGTATTATTCAACAGAAATACATTTTGAAATCCAAACCCCAGCAAGGATTTGAGTATAAAAAAAAATCATTAAGTGACTACTTTTGCTTAATAGCTATCGCCCCATCAGGCGATAGCTATTAAGAAACACATTTTGAAACCCAAACCTCAGAAAGGATTTGAGATTTCTTGGAAAAATGTGTTTCTGACTACTGTTGGTAGTGGCCATCCCCGAAGCGTCAGGGACTGAGATATTGTAGCAACTTGAAAATTTATGTGTAATGGTCGGGGAACTATTGACTTGGGAACTTTGGGGATAGTCACACAGAGCAACTGTTGGAGTACTGAAATTTATTTTGTAGACTGGCGTTACCCAGGTTGTTTTCTACTGGTGGCACCATGACTTACCAGCGCCCGGCGCGGAGCTCCCTAAATTAAATAGTACTCAGAAACACAAATGTGTTTGATAACAGTAAAATGACTATTGTGCATTAAGCCCGAGTTAGAGCAATTACCTGTGAACAAAAATCGTCCAATTGCTTATCAACAATGGTTACGGGTGGTAATCAAAAAAATGCCTCATTTAAGTAAACCACAAGCAGTAGTATTAGGAATGTGGAGCTTTGCGATTGCCATGACTCATCATTGTGGTTTATCTACTGCGGTGGTGTTTTTGGGGGAAATTCTAGAGCAACCAGAGAACACGATCCGAGAAAGATTAAGGCAGTGGTACAATGGTAGGGTCGATAAAAACGGAAGAAAGCGAAGGGAAATCCAGGTCGAACATAGCTTTGTACCATTGTTACGCTGGATATTAAGTTGGTGGTCATCAGAGGAAAAAAGTTTAGTATTAGCTGCGGATGCTTCCACATTAGGTCAGCGTTTTACTTTATTAGTTATTAGTGTGGTTTATCGAGGTTGTGGAATTCCTGTAGCTTGGAAAATACTCAGAGCAAACGAAAAAGGCAGTTGGAAACCCTACTGGCTCAAACTCTTAGATTCTCTTCAAGAGGGTGTTCCTTCCGACTGGTTGGTGATTGTCACTACAGACAGAGGTTTATACGCTGATTGGTTGTATGAAGCGATTGAACAATTGGGTTGGCATCCATTTATGCCTATTAACCATCAAGGATATTATCAATCCTCACCAAAGGAACAATTTGTTCCTCTTTCAGAATTAATTACTCAAGTGGGGCAATCTTGGAGTGGAAAAGTAACTTGTTTTAAAACCAACAGTCTGTCTTGCACTCTTTTAGCTCAATGGGATTCTGGCTATGCCGATCCTTGGCTAATCGTAACAGATTTGAGTCCTCAACAAGCACAAATTTGTTGGTATGGTATGCGCTGTTGGATTGAATGTCTTTTCAAGGATATCAAACGAGGTGGTTTTGGTTGGCATCACACTAAAATGAATGACCCTCAACGCGCAGAACGTCTCTGGTTAGCCATTGCTGTTGCTACTTTATTTTTAGTCAGTATTGGTGCAGAGGCCGAAGCGAATTTGCCAGCAAGTAGCTTACCTCCTTTGGAGCAAATGAGCTCCTCCGCCGAGACCACGGAAAATCCGAGCATCCATGAAAAGCAAATTTTATTGCCAAAAAATAATTCTACTCGATTTTTAAGTTGTTTCAGACGAGGATTTTTAAGAATTTTGGCATCTGCGATTAAGGGCATGCCTTTACCTACAGGCAGATTTATTCCCGATTTTCCTCCTGCCCCTGGATGAATCTTAAAAACATACCCTTGTAAGGGTAACCCCCCATGAGCGACTGCCGTGGTTTCCCCCATGACCGCGCTGCATCAAGACCAGGTGGTTATAATTTAGAGGACACTAAGGTTCAGGGTGAACGCTTTATTTCTCTAGTTTTATTGATAGCAATAGCTTACACTTCCGCAACATTTGAAGGTCAGCATATTAAAGCGATGCAGCGCGGTCTTGGGAAGGCAGCGCCGCCAAAGGGGGTCCCCCCCATGAGCGACTGCCGTGGTTTCCCCCATGAGCGACTGCATCAAGACACGTAAAGGAATACAAAACTATGTTGGTCGTGTGAAAGAATCTGGTCGAATAGAGCGGAGGCATAGCAGTTTTTACGTTGGTTTATACGGTCACACCTGGGTTAATTTTAAAGATTTTTGTATAGAATTAGTAACCGAATTAATGAGACTAAATCCTAATAAGCGTGATTTGCGCTGCCTCCCCAAGACCGCGCAAATCACGCTATTAAAAAAGATTTAACCATGCATCTGCATAGCCGACCAACCATAAAGGCTCAACGTAATCAGGTTTCGTCTCCGGGGGGAACCCCCAAGACCGCGCTGCCTCCCCAAGACCGCGCTGCCTTCCCAAGACCGCGCTGCCTCCCCAAGACCGCGCTGCATCGCTTCAATGTGTCGGAATCGACAGCTAACAATATTTTTCATTAGACCTCTTGCAAAAGTCTTTCGTGGTATAATTATAACTTTGGCAATTTTTGATTATACCTACCCTTAAGACTAACAAACTTGCTTTGTACTAGAGCTCTTGCAAAAGTTTGACGTAAAATGGGTTCCAAAAGAAGTTTAATA
>WTKN01000294.1 GCA_011524395.1 Moorena sp. SS36440bin_2 | reverse complement strand
TCCCGATTCCCGATTCCCGATTCCCGATTCCCGATTCCCGATTCCCTACTCCCTAACGAAACAATGAAGCAACAACGACAAAAACCCCACTACTCTATGTGTCGGGGATTCCGTATTCCCATGGGATTTCCGGTAACCTGTTTTGAATCTGGACTCACTTACAATGCTCAACCGGAGGATAACTTTATTGTTACTTATCCCAAATGTGGAACAACTTGGGTTCAACATATTGTCTGGATGCTCAACCATGATGGCGAACCCCTACCTGTCGGAAAAGACATCAATTTAGAAGTCCCTCATCTAGAAGAAGTGGGTGCTGATTTTGTAGCAGCAATGCCATCCCCAAGGTTTATTAAAACTCATCTTCCTTTCTCATTCACCCCTTACTGTGCTGATGCTAAGTATATCTATATTGCTCGCAATCCCTTTGATTGTGTTGTTTCTTTTTATTACCCTACTAAAGGCTTTGTAAAACACTATAATTTTGCTGAAGGAACCTTTACTGATTTTTTGGAATGCTTTATTGAAGGGGAAGTTGATTGGGGCGAGCGATTATTTCGAACATTTACTATCTTGGTATGACCATCGTCAGGATGACAATGTTTTGTTTATAACTTATGAAGCTATTAAAGCTGATACTCCCAACTATATTCGAGAAATTGCTAACTTTTTAGGGAGTTCATACGTAGACAAACTCAATAATGCTGAAATTTTCAATAGCATTCTAAAACACACTAGTTTTACCAGCATGAGCCAAGACCAAAGTCGGTGGTCGAGTCAGCGACCTAAAGAAATGACACCGTTTATCCGCAAAGGAGAAATCGGAGATTGGAAGAATCATTTTTATGAGGATCAAATAGCCCGTTTATCTGATAAATTTAAAAATAAGACTGCTGGAACAGACATAGCAATGTTGTGGGCTGATTTGATTCCCAATTAAACCATGGAAACCTACGAATATCAAGTCGGTGGTAGTTTAAAATTAAATGCCCCTAGTTATGTAGAGCGTCAAGCTGATGCTGAACTTTATAACGCTTTAATTAGGGGTGAGTTTTGTTATGTGTTCAACTCCCGACAGATGGGTAAGTCTAGCTTGCGTTTACGGATCAAGCATCGACTGCAACAGGCTGGTTTTAGCTGCGCTTCTATTGATATGACCATAATTGGTAGCGAAACTATTACTCCCCAGCAGTGGTACAAAGGCTTATTTGTTGAGTTATTAAGGAATTTAAAACTTTCGAGAAAAGTTAATTTAAAAAATTGGTGGCGTGAGCACGATGATTTATCGGAAATCCAGCGCTTGAGTCAGGTGATAGAAGAGATTTTATTAGTTAACCTGACAAGGGAAAAAATTTTTATTTTTATCGATGAAATCGATAGCGTTATTAGCCTTAATTTCCCCACCGATGACTTTTTTGCTCTGATTCGAGCCTGCTATAACCAACGAGCGGAAAATCCTGACTACAATCGCCTCACCTTTGCCTTATTTGGAGTCGCAACCCCTTCGGATTTAATTTCCCAGAAAGAACGAACTCCCTTTAATATTGGTAAGGCTATTGATTTACATGGGTTTACCCTAGAAGAAGCTCAACCATTAGCATCAGGATTAGTAGGATTGGTAGACAATCCCCAAACTGTTCTTAAAGAGATATTAGCTTGGACAGGAGGACAACCATTTCTGACTCAAAAGCTGTGCTATCTGGTGTGGATATCGAATCAAAGGGCAATTAGTGGCTCTCTGAGGATTCCCCCTGGTACGGAAGGATTTTGGTTAGAGCAGCTTGTGCGCAAGGAAATTATTGAAAACTGGGAAGCGAATGATCAACCGGAGCATTTACGAACCTTACGGGAACGGATTCTCAGAAATGAACAAGGGTCTAGTCGGTTATTGGCACTTTATCAGCAAATCTTACAACAGGGAGAAATTGCTGCGGATGACAGTCCTGAACAAATAGAATTACGGCTAAGTGGGTTAGTTGTTAAACAGCTTGGTCATGAGAACAAAACTTCCCCAGTATTAAGGGTTTATAATCGTATTTACCAGTCTATTTTTAATCAGAATTGGGTTGAGCAAAAATTAGGGAATCTGCGACCTTATAATCAAGCCCTCAATGCTTGGTTAGCTTCTAATCGTCAGGATAATTCTCGGCTGTTGCGAGGACAAGCTTTAGCAGAAGCCTTAAACTGGAAAGCAGGCAAACGGTTGAGCTTAGTAGATGATGAATTCTTAGCTGCTTCTCAAGAATTAAGCTGGGTTGAACAGCAACGGTATTTAGAAGCAGAACGGGCTAAGGAAGCAGAAGCAAGATTAGCAGAACAGAAAAAAAGTGCCAGACGACTCAAGTTCTTGCTAATGACAGTGGGCACAGCATTGATGGTTTCCACAGGGTTAGGGGTGACGACTTACCTGGGATATAGACGGTCAGCTATTAGCGAAATGAATGCGATCGCAAAATCCTCAGCAGCGCTCTTTGCCTCCAATCAACAATTGGACGCCCTAGTAGAAGCCATCAGAGCCAAGGAACGATTGAAACGCTTTGGTAACGCCGACCAGGCTACGGAAACTCAAGTAGAATCCGTGCTAAGACAGGCAGTTTATGGCACTGTTGAATATAATCGCTTGGTGAAGCATAGTAATCAGGTTTGGGCAGTTGCCATTAACCAGGGCGCTAATCTAATCGCTACTGCTAGTTACGATAAGACCATCAAACTCTGGACACTGGATGGTAAACTACTATCTACCCTAAACGGTCATCAAGCTGGGGTTTACGACATTGCCATTAGCCTAGACGGGAATCTGATTGCTTCCGCTAGTGACGACAAAACCGTCAAACTCTGGAAACGGGATAGTCAGGGAACGTTTCAATCCCAACCCTATAAAACCCTCAACGGCCATCAAGCTGGAGTTTATGGTATTGCCATTAGCTCCGACAGCCAGATGATTGCCTCAGGGTCTGGAGACAAAACCGTCAAACTCTGGAAAGCTGACGGTACCTTGATTACTACTCTTAAAGACCATAGCGCTACTGTTTATGGAGTGGCCATTAGCCCAGATGGTCAAACCATTGCGTCCGCGTCAGGGGACAAAACTGTTAAACTTTGGGGCTATAATGGGACATTACTAAGGACGTTTCAGGGGCATAATGACCGCGTTTACAAAGTTGCCATCAGCCCAGATGGTCAAACCATTGCGTCCGCGTCAGGGGATAAAACCGTTAGACTCTGGGGTACTGATGGCACTTTACTAAACACCCTTCAGGGCCATAGCGATCGCGTTTACAACGTTGCTATCAGCCCAGATGGTCAAACCATTGCGTCCGCGAGTTGGGACGGAACCGTTAAGCACTGGAGTTGGGACGGAACATTACTCACTACCCTACGAGGACATCAAGATTTAGTATACGGTGTGGCCATCAGCCGAGACGGAAAAACCATTGCATCCGCGAGTTGGGATGGAACCGTCAGACTCTGGAAGCCCGATGGCATCATCCTCACCAGGCTCAGGGGGCATAGTGATTTAGTTTGGGCAGTGGCCATTAGCCGAGACGGAAAAACTATTGCATCGGCGAGTTGGGATCAGACCGTGAAACTGTGGAATAAAGACGGTAGCCTACAAACAACCCTAAATGGTCATAGCGCTAGAGTTTCAGGAATAGCGATTAGCCCCGATGGTGAGATGATTGCCTCCGCTAGTGCCGATAAAACCATCAAGCTCTGGAACAAAAACGGTAGCTTGCTAAAAACCTTAACAAATCATAGCAGCGCTGTTTTAGCAGTAGTCTTCAGCTCCGACGGTGAGATGATGGCGTCCGCTAGTGCTGATAAAACCATTAAGCTCTGGAAACGGGACGGAACCTTAATTACTACCCTCAAGGGCCATAGCGATCGCATTTATGGACTAGCCTTCAGCAAGCGATGCAGCGCGGTCTTGGGGGTTTCCCCCACTCGCTATTGCATCAAGAAAGATGGGACTCTAATTGCTTCCGCCAGTTGGGATAAAACTGTCAAGCTTTGGCAGCCAGACGGAACCTTGATTACTACCCTCAAGGGACACCATGACCGGGTCTACAGCGTTGCCATCAGTCCCGACGGTGAAACCATTGCGTCCGCGAGTTGGGACAAAACCATTAAACTCTGGAAGCGCGATGGAACCTTGATTACTACCCTCAACGGTCATCAAGCAGGAGTATTAGCAGTAGTCTTTAGCCCTGACGGTAACAGAATTGCTAGCGCTAGTTATGACAAAACCGTCAAACTCTGGAAGCAGGATGGAACCCTTTTAACTACCCTGAAAGGACATAGCGATGGCGTTTTAGCAGTAGTTTTCAGCCCCGATGGTGAGATGCTCGCCTCCGCCAGTGGAGACAACACTGTTATTATATGGAATTTAGATCAAGTCCTCGATTTAGACCAGTTACTAATCTATGGTTGCAATTGGATACAAAATTATTTGAATACCAACTCGGAGGTTAATGATGTTTGTCACCCTTAACTTAGACAATGTAGATTTTACCGATAATCAATTTTATCATCTTTGTCAAGTAAATCCAGAGTTCCAGATAGAGCGCACTGCTAAGGGAGAATTAATTATCATGCCACCAGTAGGAGGAATTAGTGGAAATCAAGAAGCAGATTTGATTACTGAACTAACGATTTGGAATCGCAAAACTAAACTAGGTAAAGTTTTCAGTTCCTCCACCATGTTTAAACTACCTAACGGCGGAGATAGATCCCCCGATGCAGCTTGGGTAATGTTAGACCGTTGGCAAGCTCTTACTCCAGAACAACAGCAAAAATTCCCCCCGATTTGCCCTGATTTTGTGATTGAATTGCGTTCACGGACAGATACACTTAAGTCTCTACAAGACAAGATGCAAGAATACCTCAACAGTGGCTTACAACTAGGTTGGTTAATTAACCCTCAGAATCAGCAAGTAGAAATATACCGTCCCAATCAACCAGTAGAAATAGTCCAATTTCCAGTTAGTTTATCTGGAGAAGACGTATTACCTGGATTTGTTGTGACAGTACCCCTTTGAATTAATTCTACATTCAACCTCCCAACTTTCAACCCCAAAAAAAATAGCCGCAGAAATACTTTCCACGGCTAGAAGTTATCTTTATGACTCAACTTTGTAAACCAAACCAGACATCATCCGATTTAATCAGACCGTAAGCTGTCAGCTATCAGTTTATGCGCTACGCGCACACTACGCGAACAGTTATCAGCTATTACATTCAGCTATTAGCTATTACCCAAAGGCCAAGGGCTGACAGCTGACAGCTGATCGCTGACCACTGACATCAAACCTGATTTTTTTGCCAGGGGGGTAAAACCCCCTGTCAATTAGTTTAACCGATAATTAAATACTTCGTCATCATTGTGATGAATTCCCCTGGGATGCCAGTGGGCTGAAGGGGGCTCCACTCCGAGATTTCCGCGTAACGCAGTGCATAAAGGGTATGCATGGTATTGAGTATTGCCTTACGTGACCCTTTCAAAATGTGCTTAACGGGGTATTTTTTTTGGGAAAGTTCCTGAGGAGTATTATCGGGAGTAGTCTCTTCAGGATTGTTGTTTTCGTTTGGTACAAAGTCTTCAGTCATAATTAAACTCGTGTTTGAAATTTATTACTATAATCATAACGATTATAAATTTAGTTGTCAAGGAGTTTTGTAATTTTTTTCTGAGGGGGTATTGAAATAAAATGTACGGAAAGGGAATTAAGAATTAATAATGTATAATTAAGAATGTAGAATCGTAGGGTGGGCATTGCCGATAAAGATCATGATTGAACGGCGATTAATGAAATGGGTAATGCCCACCCATACCCAATCATAATCGGGAATCGGGAATAAAATAAAAATGTTAGCGTTCGCGTAGCGTGACCTTCGGTCAATCCCATAGCGTATTTTTCAGAAAATAGCGTTTTTATTGGGAGTTAATTTACTGATATCATCGGCAACATTAAATAAAAAAAATGAAAGATATCAGATAAATTTTGATAGGTATATAAAATGAATTGTGATAACTTTTTCCCCTACTCCTTGTTCCCTGTTCCCTGATTTCCCTGTGTTAGACTAAATCGAGATTGGGTTTCAAGCATCTACTGGTTAAGACTATATAGTTAACTAGAGGCTAATCGGTGAGTGATTTAACGGGCTTGATTGAAATCTCAAGCCATCAGGACTCATTACCCAGTGCGGATGTGGTGTTTGTTCACGGGTTGGGAGGGGATGCTAGAAGCACGTGGCATCCCAAGGGAAAACAGGATGATGATGACTTCTGGCCAGTTTGGTTAGGACAAGATCAGCTAGGTCTTAACATCTGGTCTTTTGGGTATAACGCTGAAGCGACGAACTGGAAAAGCAACAGCAGTATGCCGCTTTTCGATCAAGCCAGTTATTTATTAGATTGCTTAGACAGCCGGGATCTGGGTAAACGTCCATTAGTATTTATTACTCACAGTCTGGGCGGGCTTTTAGTCAAAAAAATGCTTAACAGTGCTAATAATTTTGTTAAACATCAAGGGATGATTAAGCAGACCAAAGGGGTTATATTTCTGGCTACTCCCCACACTGGGTCTCATCTAGCTGATGTAATTGATAAAATTGGCTTTGTTGCACGAACCACAGTAAGTGTGGAGGAACTCAAAGCTCATGCCCCTCAGTTAAGGGAATTAAATGAGTGGTATACACAAAATGCTCCTCGTTTAGAAATTGACACAAAGGTCTATGTTGAGACCAAGCCTGTAAAAGTGATAGGGATAGTTGTAGACCAGGTAAGTGCCAACCCAGGCATTAGAGAAGTGAAGCCGGTTGCCATGCCAGATGACCACATTTCGATATCCAAACCCAAGTCTCAAGACAGTGAGCTCTATCTTAGTGTCAAGAAATTTATCAAGGAATGCCTCAAAACTCCTGTGCGCCTAAGGGATTACAGCAACGGAACAGTTTATGTTGGTGAGATTCCTATTCATGAGCATTAGCTGAAGTCGTCCGACCGGGAACGGACAACGTTAAATCCCCCCAGTAACATTATCAATCGTGGCACTCCCTACTTTGTCGGTAGGGACTCTCAACTTGAGCAGCTCCATCAGGAATTTCAACAGACCGATCAATTAGCCATTTGTGCCATTGCCGGAATGGGCGGTGTGGGCAAAACCGAGTTAGCTTTACAATATGCTCTAAAAAATCAGCACAACTACCCTGGTGGGTTGTGCTGGTTCCCAGTGCGAGGCTTGGATCTCGGGACTCAAATTGTTAGTTTTGCCCGTACGGAATTAGGATTAACCATTCCAGATGAACTAGAGTTCAAGGAGCAGGTAAGATACTGCTGGGGGCATTGGCCAGAGGGAACAGCATTGATCGTGCTGGATGATGTGCCGATACTTTTTAGCTACCAAAATCTACAAAACGAAGAGCTTGGCTCACTAATGCAAGCTGCTCTCGCAGCCAGGGGGTATCTCCCAAGGCTAAACCCAGA
>WTKN01000431.1:27618-52318 GCA_011524395.1 Moorena sp. SS36440bin_2 | reverse complement strand
CAATGGCAGATTGAACTTGGCTAGAAACGAGACTCTCGCTCCGTGCTATCCCAAATGGGGTTGGAGAGCTTTCCTCAATTCGCCCTTATTGGTTTATGAGTTTTGAGATCACTCTCCTAAATTCGGATGAAACCCCATCCTGCTCTTCTTTTCAACCTTTTTATTCTGTACTGAAGTGAGGGGTAGACTTTTTGCAGGAAAACATGTACTCTTACGTATTAGTTTTTCATAGTCTGAGAGAAAATAAATGGGACTCTCAAAGCTCTCACCCCCAAAACAGTCTCTAAATCAGTCTCTAATTACTGACTTGACTGATAGGAGAAATCTAGTCATTGTCATTCCTTCATTTAATGACTGGGAAGCTCTGGAAAAGCTACTGCTGCTTATTGATGAGATTATTATTCCTCAAGGCACCAATTTAGAAGTTGTCATTGTTGATGACTATTCAACTATGCCCATCCCACATGCACTGACTCATCAAGAACATCGCCAGATTCGAGCAGTTAACATCCTTCGACTTCGCCGCAACCTTGGTCACCAGAGAGCGATAGCTGTTGGCTTGTCCTATGTATATAGCCACTCAGACTGCGACTGGGTTGTGGTGATGGACGGTGATGGGGAAGATAATCCCTTTGCGATAGAGCACCTCCTCAATGTTTCGGACAAGACAGGTAACAATAAAATAATTTTTGCTAAGCGCAGTAAGCGCTCTGAAAGCTACACATTTAAGTTTTTCTATTTCATTTATAAAAAGCTTTATCTTGTACTGATAGGTAAAGAAATTAGCGTCGGTAATTTCAGTTTATTACCTGCTTATTTATTGAAGAACGTCGTAGTAATTTCTGAAATTTGGAATCATTACTCATCAGGCATTTATCGCTCTCGAATTCCCTATCTTGAAGTAGATGTGCCCCGGGCGAAGCGACTAGCTGGACAACCCAAGATGAACTTAGTGTCCCTAGTGACACATGGCTTGAGTTCTATTGCAGTGTACGGAGATATTGTCGGGACGAGAATCTTATTAAGTGTTGTAGTTTTGTTAGTTATTTTATTGTTGCTATTAGGCTTAGTTTTGCTGATTAGAGTCTTTACCGATTGGGGGATACCAGGCTGGGCTACCTACGTGTCGGGTTTATTAGTTCTATCTATGTTCCAACTTGTCTTAATCGGCACTGTTTTCAGTCTAATCATCCTGTCAAGTCGCAATCAGTCCAACTTGATTCCAGTTCGCGATTATAAATATTACGTTGATGATTTCTTTACTTTAAAACCATGAGCCAGTTTACCTATGTCGGGACAGAGTTAGAGCTGTTTGCTCAAGCCAAGAATTGGAAAAACTATATAAGAGTTTTATTAAGCAAATATATCAAAGGTGATGTCTTAGAAGTTGGGGCAGGGATAGGAAGCAACACCCGTTTACTCTGTCGCTCCCCATATAGTCAGTGGTTGTGCCTAGAGCCAGACAATCAGCTTTTCCATGCTCTAGAACAATCGATTGATTTAAATGGTATCATCAACTGTTATGCCCGCAATGGAACTATTGATAGTTTGACTAATGAGCAATTCTTTGATTCAATTTTATACCTTGATGTTTTAGAACATATCCACAATGATAATCAAGAAGTCATCAAAGTGTCTCAACATCTAAAAGCTAATGGAAATTTAGTTATTTTAGGCCCGGCTCATCAAAGATTGTTTACTCCCTTCGATGCAGCTATTGGTCACTATCGTCGCTATAGTAAATCCAGTCTTAAAGCAATAATACCAGATAATCTAAAGATTGTTAAATGTCTCTATTTAGATAGTGTGGGTTTACTAGCTAGTCTAGGTAATAAACTGATACTTAAGCAAAGTCAACCAACTTTAAAACAAATACAAGTATGGGATAGCTTAATGGTTCCTATCTCTAGAACCTTAGATCCTATCTTCAGATATAGATTAGGAAAATCAATTCTGCTAATAGCTAAAAAAATATCCTGATAAAATTGATAAAGGTTAATTTTGACTATAAATAAAATTAACCCTATTACTAATTTATTTGGTATGGCCATAAAAACCTCTAAAACCTTTCCACACTTTACCACCTTGTTGAATGTTTTTATTAGCTAAAGACACCCAATACTGGTTAGAATCATCAACATTTTGATTTTGTAAATTTTTAGGGGTTTCAAAATATTCTAGAGACTCTAAATACTCAAAATAATCTTGATCTTCTTTTGAGATTACTGAAATTTGAGCCAACCTTTCTCTAAGAGCTTGAGAATTAGAAATAGCTACTTTATGAAATTGAAGAACTATAGGAGTAAAACAAAGCATTATCCATAAAAAAGCTATAATTATATGGATTTTAGCAAAAATTTTTGAGATTCTATACGCAAGCCAAACAAAACCCAAAGGAACAAGTGAGATTGAAGCTACCCATTGTCTTGTTAAAATCCAATAGTCACTCCGAAAAGAGACATAAGATAAAAATATAGATATTCCCAAGGCTATAATTATTAAAAAAGCAGGACTGATTAGCTCTTTAAGATAAACTTTCCTAAGTTTTGGAAAAACTATAATAATTGAGAAAATCACGAAAATGCTAATCAGCAAGGGATCTAAAAATTTTTGTAAGAATTCAAAATGACTCAAGTCTATAAAAGTTGTGAGTAACTCATCCTTTTTGATCCAATAAAAAGGATCGAATTTAAACTCTGGTCGCCCTCGTAACCAAGTTAATAAGCCTAAAGTAAAATAGACTATTGTGCCCAGGACAGAAAGAGGAATATTAGTATGTTTAATGACAGAGTTAATTGAATTTTTTTCGCCCGTTTGAATCAATTTTTGCAAGTATGTAAATACAATAATTGCCAACCAATAAACAGAAAAGTAAGGATGGAATAGTACCCCCATTAAAATAGAAAATAATCCAAAAAATGTCAAAATCGGACGGGTTCTTTGGGGCAAAGGGGTACTGTAATAAGCCAATGTACAAACCGTAGCAGTTACTAAAGGCATATAAGGGCGGGCTTCACCCACAAAATACATTAGCTGAGTTTGAGAAAAAAGAGCAAGAATACCAATAACTTGCCAGAAAAAGGGCATGCCCCAAAGACGGAAAAGATAAATTGCTGCTAAAAACAAGACCAAGCCAGAGAAAATACTGGGAAATCTTAGCCAAAAGATGTTAGCACCAAATAGCTGCATCAACCAGTGGTCAATAAGCATATAAATGCCTGTTTGTCCATGATTAATCGTTGTAATAGACCGACTGATAGCGTTCCAAGCTTCAGCGGTTGTCTCATAGCTACCGAAAGCAAAATGTAAAAACTCATCAATCCAAATTGGCCGACCAAAAGATGAGTTTAATGCTACACAAAACAGACATAGTAGTAACAAGCAAATATTAGAAACATGGTAATTGATTAATTTATTTTTCATCACCCTCAATAACCATTGATAAAAACACCCTTAAAACGGTCTTAATATAAAGATAGTAAAAGGTTAGCACCAAAAATATTTTATTTTGTAATAAAAGTTTACCTATAAGAGGCAATTTTTAAAGCTTATCTCCGGGATTCATCATCTAATTGAACGATAAGCATCTAAAGTCAATTGAGCGGTCTTTTTCCAAGTGAAAAGCTTAGCACGTTCCCCTCCTTTCTCAATCATAGATGCTCGGTTTTCTGAGTCTTCTACAACGATTTCTATAGCGTTTACTAGCCCATCCACAGAATCTGGCTCAAATAAACTAGCTGCATCTCCTACTACCTCAGGCAAGGAAGAGGTTAAGCAGCAGATAACTGGACATTGGCATTCCATTGCCTCTAGGGGTGGCAAACCAAATCCTTCATAGCGGCTAGTATAAATTAGGGCTTGGGCGTTACGGTATAGGGTTTTGAGTAGGGCATCATCACCCCTAAGATAGATGAAATTTTGCCGCATATTATGCTCTTCCATAACCCTTAATTCGGATTCCAAAAAATCACAGGAACCCCCAAAACAGACTAATTTGAAATTATCCCGTAATTTAGCACTAGCAGCAAACGCTTTGAGGACTATTTCAAAATTTTTATATTTTGAACGAGTTCCCACATAAAGGAAGTAAGGCTGACTACGGCAATCCTTTGGTAAATCACATTCGTTAGCGTCTTTAATTCGACTTGCCCAATAGGTGACTTTAGTTTTTTCCGGATTAACTCCCAATAAGTCTACTAAATCATTGCGGCTATTTTCGGAAGCTACAAAAATTAAATCCGCTTGTTCAACTAGCTGCTGCTTATTTTTAATTAATGCCTGAAACTTAGCTTGTCCTGATAGAAACTTTTCTGGAATCATATCATGGATCGTGATCACAAGTTTCTTGGGTTTAACAATCTCGACTAAGTCAGCATCATAGTAGGTAGGATGATAGATATCATACTGTTTACCGAATCTATGGACAAACCATTGAAAGGATAGTTTATTGATAGTGTCATTAATAGCCTTACCTGTTGGAAAGGGCAATTTTGGTATCACTCCATATCCGGTGAGTTGATCGCGATACTCTGACATATCGTACCCATCGCTCTTGATACCACGATGCCAATGAATTGAGCACTCAGAGTTGGGCGATAACTCTCGCATTAACTCAATAAAAATTCGGGATATACCACCAAATTTCTGGATAGCAAACATTTGATGGTCGTAGAGAATATCCATGGTGACTTTTGAGTTGTGAACAGACTACCTTAGGGAAAGGCAATAGGCAATAGGCAATAGGCAATAGGCAAAAGGTAAAACTTGATGCACCCGTAGATCAAGGACACGTTTTCTAATTTCCAGAGTTTTATTGTTGAATACGTTCAAACATTATATTGAAAGCATGACTCCCGTCGGGGTATCTCAGCCTTCCTGTTGCTATTTTAGCATTTTGACATTTCCCCTAACCCTCTAATTTTGTGCCTGAAACATCATTCCAATCTAAAACCCATTGATCGTCTTTATTATAGTTGATTTGAAATCTTACAGGGTTGGGATACTTATGAGGATATTTACCACTTGTTACTGAGATTTCTTCAAGATTTGTGTTTCCAGGATATGGATGCTTAAGAAGATACACTATACCTGTTACCAATGTATCTTCACCCCTTTTTATTATATTTATATTTTTGACTTCTCCAAACTGTAGATGAGCAAGGTCTGTACGATTATATTTTGCTTCAATTCTTTGATTATCCTTGAATAACGATTTGCAATGCCCTTTTGGACAAGTTTGGTTAATAATTGGAATCAAGTATCTTATTTCTTGTGGAATAATAGCGACGACAATACCAACAGCGGCAAGAATCAAGCCTATTACAGTAGTTTTTTTTCCCAATTCCATTGATTTAGCATAATTTTATTGAATGTACCTCATAATTATGGTATATAATATATTTGCAGTTTACTAATAATCATCTCCGAAATCAAATAAAAAAGATAGATCACAGTAACCTTTTGCCTTTTGCCTCTTGCCTTTTGCCTCTTGCCTCTTGCCCTTTGGGAGTATGTTCACAACCGATATCCAAACGCTATATCAGGTTCTTTGAGTTTATCACTATCTTCCTGTGTCTCTAAATTATGATAGACTTTACTCAATTGATGTTCACGCTCTGAGCCAGAAACCATTAGGAATAAATTAGCGCTTGTTGCACTCCCTAAGGTTAGTGCTGCTTCTGGAGTTGGTATAGATTTGAGTACTCTTGGGTTAGAATCGACGATCCAGCCCCGGAGGTTTTGATTGTAAAGATTCACAAGAGAGGACATCAATGCTTCACGTCTGTGCTCATTGAGATTCTTGGCACTCACTTCCATCATGATCACTAGATTTGGTGAGCGCTGAATGGTTTCCATGGCACCATTTAATACGGCAAATTCGTATCCTTCTACATCTATCTTGATGGCATCTATCTGGGATAATCCCAACTCCGAAAGTATGGAGTCTAGACTACGGACTGGAATTGTGATCTTTTGACGCAATGCAGACCGTTTAGTATCATCCATACCACTAAATGCGGATTCCTGGGTAATATAAAAGTCTGTTTCTCCATCTTCACCACCGATGCATAGGTCATGGCAAGAAACTAACTGTTGTAAGTTGTTAACCTCTACATTTTGTTGTAAAAGCTGGTAGGCATCTGGGTTAGGTTCAAAGGCATGAACACAACCGCTGGAAGTTAATTTGGTAGCTGATGAGACGGCGTAGTAACCAAAGTTTGCTCCTACATCTAGCACAATGGAATTGGCATCGAGCAGACCTAAAAAGAGTTGGGCATCAAAGTATTCTTGGTAATGGCCATAGTAAAAGTCGCACCCCAGTCGATCCCCGACATCAACATGGAATGTCGAGCCTGATGGCAAATTCACTGCTTGGATATCCCGAACCCCTACTGGATGGAGTTTCTCTCGAAGCGATCGCAAAAACAAGGTGTAGGGTACCGCCAAGTTGGGAAAATCCATCGCCTGAGGCAGAAAATGGTGGAATACCTGAAGATAAATCTCCATCTTCTCCAACTCATTTATGGACTCATGGCTAGGTAAATGCTCTTCCTGACTATCCATTAATTCGTAAACTCGTTTAGTTATTGTTTAAAAAAATTATACTTTGGCGTGACAATCTCGGGTGAGGGAACTAAATCACTGACTTGTAACTCTACTGTAGATGCTAAAAATATTCCGCGTCTTTGGTGCTTGGTTTCCGTTTCCCAGAAATCTTCATGGTCTACATAACCCTGATAGTCGTATAAATATGGAAATCCTGAAACTTGGAGCATTTTCAGCAAGCAACTTCTGCTAGGAATCATCGCATGGTAGGTTAAGCCCTGGGTTTCATTTTTACCTTCTTCAACTAAATAAGTTACTGGTTCACTTAAGGGGACATTCATACTTTCAATAAATAACACTTTTTTGGTTAATAAATTAAGATTACGAATGACTTTGAAGGGATTTTCGGTGTGATAGAGCAAGCCGAAGCAAAACACCAAGTCTGCTCCAGCAAATTGAGACATCTGTGGGGTAGATTCAACATCAACCTGATAAAACTTAGCTTCAGTTACCCGTTTACTTGCTTCTTCAACAAGTTCTTGTCTCCCCTCTAAACCAATTACATTTACTCCCCAATTCACCAACTTTTCAGAAAACCAACCAGGACCACATCCCACGTCAATGCAATTGGTAAAACTTAATCCCTGATAGATTCTCAGCTGATTGAGAACGTTTTCCGCTACAGCCCAGCGGGCTTGATTAATCGCAATATAGTAAGGTTCATCAAATAACATGGTTATAATTTCGATAAAATTATTGATAAAAAACTTATATAGCAAAGGGAGCAGGGAACAGGAAACAGAGGCACCCTCCCCACACTACCCACACCTCCCACACATCCCACACTTCCGACACTTCCCTAGATTATGGGTATTAAACCGGAGTTGATATCAGTCCCAGGGGCAGCAGTGGAACTTATGGCAGTTTTCCCTGATGTGATCGCGACAGATTCCGGTAAACTGAGGGGTGGTTTATCGTATGATCTAGAGCAATGAAAATTGGGCAACAAGTCAAAGTGTTTCGTCTAAGAGACCGAGTAGGCAACAACATCGCAAGTAAACTGGGACAAATAGGAACGATCACAGATTATAAAATGACCGATGGCAGTGGAGTTGGCGTGACAGTGAAATTTGAGGACAACAGCTCTACCTGGTTCTTTGAGGATGAATTGAAAGTCGTAGACTAGATTGTAATAAACGCGATCGCACCGAGGCACAAGACTTGCACTATGGCACGGATTCTAACATTTCTGGGTAAAGGCGGCACAGGTCGCACTACTGTGGCAATTGCTGCCGCTAAGCAGCTGTCGAGCCTCGGTCAACGAGTGCTACTAGTAGGACAAGACCCAAGTCCTAGCTTTGGACTGCTGCTGGGGCTATCCCCAACATCTGACCCGGTGGAAATAAGTCCTAACCTCCGGGTAGTACAGCTAATGACTACAGTACTACTGGAACGCAGCTGGGAAGATGTCAAAAAGCTAGAGGAACAATATTTGCGATCGCCTACCCTAAAAAATGTCTATGGTCAAGAACTGGGCATCTTACCGGGGATGGATCATGCTTTAGCCCTCAACGCCCTTCGGGAGTACTACAAAAGCGGTCAGTATGACGCGATCATCTACGATGGCACCTGCTCTCAAGCTACCCTGAGAATGTTGGGAATGCCAGAAATTATCAGTTGGTATAGTCGTAGATTTCGCCAAGTCATGGCAGATTCTGACCTGGGCAAAGCCATTTCCCCCTTTATCCAACCAGTCACTAGCGCCATCCTAAATGTGTCATGGACAAGTGAGGACTTTGCTGGTGAATCAACGAATCAGGCCAACAATATGTTGGAGGATGGAAAAAATGCGATCGCAGATCCCAATCGGGTCGCATCCTATCTGGTCACTACCGATGACCCCGTAGCCATTGCCACAGCCAAGTATCTGTGGGGTAGTGCCCAACAAGTGGGTGTTACTGTAGGTGGTGTGGTGGTAAACCAAACCCCGGTAACCCCAGCAATAGAATCGGAATTTGCCCCTCTAGTCGTTAATGCTCTTCCAACTTCCCCACCAGGGGAAGATTGGCAATCCCTGATCGATGCCCTGCCAGATTTTAAACAGGCATCCCAGGCACCCAGACCCATGACTATCGACATTCATGGTCGCAAAGTTCGTTTATTCTTACCAGGTTTTAACAAAAAGCAGGTGAAACTGACCCAATACGGTCCAGAAGTCACCGTTGAAGCGGGGGATCAACGGCATAATATCCTGCTGCCCCCACAACTTAGTGGTCAATCCGTGAAAGGGGCTAAGTTTCAAGATGGCTATTTAATCATTTCATTGTAGGTAGTAGCTATGGCTGAAGAAAATCTAACTGAACAAAGTGCCAAAACCCGTCAGCTACTGGGTATGAAAGGCGCAGCTCCTGGTGAAAACAACCTATGGAAGATTCGCCTGCAGTTGATGAAGCCAATTACCTGGATACCCCTGATCTGGGGGGTAGTGTGTGGTGCGGCTTCCTCCGGTGGCTACACTTGGACACTGGAAGACTTTCTGATGGCAGCCGCCTGTATGTTGCTTTCTGGTCCGTTGATGGCAGGGTATACCCAAACCCTGAATGATTTCTATGACCGGGAAATCGACGCCATTAATGAACCTTACCGTCCTATCCCATCAGGAGCCATCTCTATCCCCCAGGTGATCACCCAGATTGTGGTGCTACTCCTAGCAGGTATCGCTCTTAGCTACGGACTGGATGTTTGGACTGGTCATGAATTTCCGACACTCACCTGTCTTACCCTAGGTGGTGCCTTTCTAGCCTATATCTATTCTGCCCCACCCCTGAAACTGAAAAAAAATGGTTGGCTAGGAAACTATGCTCTCGGTGCCAGCTATATCGCCCTTCCTTGGTGGGCAGGTCATGGCTTATTTGGTCATCTCAACGGGACTATTATGATTCTGACCCTGTTCTACTCCCTCGCAGGGTTAGGTATTGCAGTAGTCAATGATTTCAAAAGTGTGGAAGGCGATCGCGAATTGGGCTTAAAATCCCTACCGGTCATGTTTGGTGTTACCACAGCAGCTTGGATTTGTGTGGTGATGATTGATCTATTTCAAGCAGGGATTGCTGGTTATTTAATCAGCATTGATCAGAAGCTCTACGCTGCTATTCTCATCCTATTAATCATCCCCCAAATCACTTTCCAGGATATGTACTTTCTTCGTGACCCCCTGAAAAATGATGTCAAATACCAGGCTAGTGCGCAACCGTTTTTGGTCCTAGGGATGCTAGTTGCTGGTTTGGCTTTGGGTCATGGAGCCATTTAAAGATTATCAAGTCCGGTTAATCACTTATATATTAGGTAGTGAACCGGACTTGATCTTAAAGCTTACTACTTACAGTGAATCGGTCAACCCGGGTAAGAAGCGATCAAATCAAGGTTTTTTGGAAGTTCCCCACCATCAGGTTTGTCTAAGACTTGAATCTTGTAGCCCAAAGATTCTAACAACTGACAACATTGCTGATAGACAGGTTTTCCATGGATAGACAAGAAAATGGTAGGATGAGCACTTGCCAACAGAGATTTGGCACCAAGTAGAACAAACTTCTCATGGCCCTCCACATCAATTTTGATGCAGTCCGGTACAGGAATTTCACCACTGGCAATCAGTTCATCTAAACTGACCATCTTGACTTGGAGTGTTCCTTTAGAAGAAATACCCCCTTGATAACTACCAGACGTTTCTCTAAAGGATGCCATACCAGAGCGCTCTGAAACCGCTGCTGGCATAACTGTGGCATTGGTAATGCTGTTGATAGACAGATGTTTTCTTAAGTAACCAAGGTTTTGGGGTAGGGGCTCAAAGGAAAAAACTTTTCCCTTCTCACCGACTAGCACCGAAGTCAATAGTGTAAAGAAACCAGCGTGAGCTCCAATATCAAATACAGTGTTTCCTAATTTCAGAGTTTTCTCAAGCACTCGTTGGTTGTCATACTCATAAGTCCCTAACCAACAGCCGTTTCTCCCAGCACCAACTATCCATTTTTTACCGGCGAGCTTACCTAGCCAGATCGGCATTGTCATCTGAGGAGGAATTAGCCTTAAGGGCAAACGTAAAACCTGACCAAAGAGGCTTTTTCGGGAAATCTGTTCCAAATCCATAGTTTGATTACCTGATGAAGCTGAAAACTATTACAGTTTCTATTAATAGAATTCCCGAAAGTTATGGTCAGGTAACAGCTTTATCGTTAGCTGTCAGCGGTCAGTGGTCAGGTTATTTTATTCAAAAGCTGTTTGCGCACGCGTGTGCGTAGCGCTAATCGCTGAACGCGCACGCGTGGCCAAAGGCCTTTAACTGATAGCTGATAGCTTAAAGTTTAAGACTACCAGTATTGACAACAGGTTGTATATTTTGCTCAGCAGTCAAAACCACTAGCAAATTGTTAATCATTGCTGCTTTTGTTTGCTGGTCTAGCTCAAGAATTTGGTGATCATTCAGCCGCTTGATGGACATTTCCACCATGCTTAAGGCACCTTCAATAATTTCTTGACGAGCTGCTATAATCGCTTGAGCTTGTTGACGCCTTAGCATGACTTGGGCAATTTCTGGAGCGTAGGCTAAATAGGAAATACGACTATCTATCACCTCGACACCTGACACCTCTAAGCGAGCCTGTAATTCTTCCTTGAGAGCTGCTGCAATCTCTTCGGGGCTCCCTCTGAGTGACGCTAGGTTTTCTTGATTAGTATCGTAGGGATAGCGACTAGCTAAACCACGGATAGCAGTCTCGCTTTGGATGGCCACAAAATCTACATAGGAATTTACGTCAAAGGTAGCTTTGGCTGAGTCTACAACTCGCCAGACAACTACCGCAGCAATCTCAATGGGGTTGCCTTTCGCGTCATTTACCTTCAGCTTATCACTGTTGAAATTACGCACTCGTAAAGAAACCAGTTGCTTGGAGGCGAAAGGGTTAACCCACCAAAAACCAGAGGTACGGACACTGCCAACGTAGTTACCTAAAAACACTAGCACTCGGGCTTGGTTAGGCTGCACAGTCAGAAAACCTTTTAGGGCAACCAAGGCTACGATCACTAGACCAATACCAAATAAGTTGTTGGTATAGAGAAATAAGTCGTTGATATTGGAAAACCCGACTAGACCTTTACCTAACCACACACCAAAACTAGCGATCGCAATAATCCCTACCAGAGCTGCAAAACCATTAATTTTAAAGGTAGGAATTTCCTGAATACGTTCCATTTGCATGTATCGTTTGTGTATTGCTATTTGTTGTTTTAGTTAATTGGCTGATAAGTCTATTTTGCTTGATTTATCGGGGATTTGACAGTACCCCTACGGGTACTAATGACTAATTTGACCGTAAACCTGAATCATTTGTTGTGCGATCGCATTCCAACTATAGTGCTTTAAAGCATACTCCTGAGCCTTGACTCCCCGCAGTTGGCATTCCTCTTTATTTTGAAGTGCTTCCCGTAACTGTCTAGTCAAAGCCTCAACTTCACAAGGACTTACCCATCCTGCTTCAGCATCTTTGACGTTTTCCCAAATATGGACCTGGTCAGAAATCACCACTGCTGTCCCAGCCACCATCGCTTCCGCTACCGCAATCCCAAAGTTTTCGTAGTAAGATGGTAGGACAAATACATTCGCATCTTTTAACAAAGCTGCTTTCAAGTCACCAGTCACGAAACCAGTAATGGTAGTATTTGATGATAGAGTTGAAGCCTTGATCTGCTCTATGATACTATTTTCATAACTTGGGTCTTGAGGATTAGTTCCCGCCAAGACAAAGTGAAATTGGAGTCCCTCGTTTAATAGCTTTTCTAGAGCTGGGATAAGTAAATCCAATCCCTTCTTCGGGTCAATACGAGACATAAACAACACTAAGGGCTGGTCATGGGGAATCTTCAATTCAGTACGTGCTCTCCCTTGTTGTTGCTGGAGTTGTGGCTGGATTGGCGGCGTTACTCCTAAGGGAATCACGATATCAGGGGATGCTGTCCCAAAACGTTCCGAAATCTTAGCTTCCTGTGGACTCGTAAAGTGTATACCAGCTGCTCCAGCTAAATTTGGTTTCTCCCACAGTGCGGCATAGATGCGCTTTAACTGTTGTTTCTTCCGCAAATCCGCTGGGTCAAGGGTACCTAAGGGACGCAATAGGTAGGGTAATCCCTGTTTTCGGGCGATGGTAGCCGCTGCTGTAGTTACTGGAGAAAATAAGGCATGGATATGGGCAAGGTCAAATTCTGAGGCGTGTTGCCATAGCCAGCGTAATAAGCCCAGGGAAAATTTATAGCGGCGAAAGGGAGAGCAACGGAAGTATCTGATCTGATAACCATCCTGTTCTACTGGTTGATCCAGGGGTACATCCAAAGGGGGTTGACCAGCATCCCCATTAGAGTTAGTAGTTAGTACTGTAATTTCTACCCCTTGAGATGCCAGAGCCTGAGATAGTCCCTTTACCATTTGACTCGGACCACCATATACCAGGGAAATCGACGGGACGATTTGTAAAATTCGCATGGGATATTTCTTAATACCAAGTTGCATCAAAGATAGCACTCTTCTTAATCAACCTTAGGAGCAATTACGACCTGACGCCATCATTGAGCAACTTCTAGATTACTTATCCCGTCCTTGCACCAATTCATAATACTCTTCCATCTGTGCTAAAGCTGCTTTTGGTTCTTGGGGAAATTGATCAAATTTGGCAGTCTTTTTGAATTTCTGCAAAATTTCCTGACCCTCTTTGTTCTTATGCATTTTGATTAGTACTTGTTTGACTTCCTCAAGTACCTTAGGATCCATATCTGGTGCAGCAACTACCACCTGTCGAGGAAACTTTTTGGTTTCTGCCAACACCACTAGCTGTGACCGTTGAGTCTCTGGCAATCCTGCAAAGGTTTCACTGTCAGTAGCACCAGCATCAACATTTTTGCTCAATACCCAGCGCACAGTGTTGAGGTCATCACCAGCAAAAACATACCCCACCTGATTCTTAGGGACCTGATGATTCGCTTCCCTCTTCTCCACTGGATTGATACCTGCTTTAATCAGATGAGATAGAGGAAACATATAACCTGAGGAGGAGAAGGGAACCTCTAGGGCAAGCATTTTGCCTTTTAAGTCTTTCAGAGATTTCAGACCACTATCTTGGCGGGCGAAAAATATAGTACTGTACTCAGCAACACCCTTCTTCCAGCGGCGCAGGATTACCTTAGCACCAGTTTGGTTAACCATATACATGGCTGGATAAGGACTATCCATGTAAAGATCCACAACACCCGCTTTTATCCATTGCGCCATGGTTTCTTTGTCGGAAGCAATTTTGACCTCCCCCTGACCAATTCCTGCCTGATCTAAATTAGCTGCCAGGTAATCAGCAACCCCTTGAAAACGTTGCTTTCTGGCTGGATTCAAGGCAATGTCCCCTAGCACAATCACGTCTTTAGCTTGAGATTCGCTCTGATTTTGACAACCCCATAGGGGAATTAGGATCCCAATCAGGGCGATTGTGGTTACAGCCTTTCGGAACATAGTTTACTCTGTCTTTGACTTGCTGACTCAGGAGATTTACCGAAAAAAGTATCCTGAAAAAAAGTAGATGCACCCTGAATTAATTTCAGGTTTATGAACTTATCGTTCCCATTGACTAGCTATATTTAACATTCTGTTGTTGAAGGAGTGACGTTTATAGAATTAAACGACCCTAACTCAGAACAATTACAATGAGACAACAAAACAACCTAGAGATGTTGCCAGATTGCCTAAATTCACAAAATTTTACCAATTTTGCCAAAATTAGTGGGATCAAGATGCTCCCTAATCATTGGTCTCGATGTTTTCCTGGTATTTGATTCGGCGTCGGGAGTATGTCACGTGAAGCTGAAATCTGAGGCACTGATATCCTCTAAACTCACTCCTTCTATGAGAACTTTTCCACCATCATTGGCCTTAAACAAAGTTCCATCTTCGGTGTTAGTTATCCGACCTTCATAGATAACCGAATTTAACCACTCTTGAGGATCAATATTGCCCCAACCCTGGAATTCAATTTTATCGACACCTACCTCAAAGTCCTTGATCACATCAAATTCACCGGGTAATAGACTTTGATTCTGTTTAAAAATAAAGTGATCAGAGCCTTCACCACCAGTCATGACATCACTGCCACGACCACCATTTAATATATCATCGCCAGTGCCACCATCTAGGATATCATCATGGCGACCCCCTTTAATGGTATCATCTCCACGGCTACCATCTAGGATATCATCACCCCTTCCCCCTTGGAGAAAGTCGTTATCTAGACCACCATCTAGGTCGTCATGACCTCGACCTCCCCTAAGGATGTCATTGCCGCTGCCACCATCTAGGTCGTCATGACCCCGACCTCCCCTAAGGATGTCATTGCCTTGGTTCCCCTGAATTAAGTCATCACCTCGGTCACCATGAATCGTGTCATTGCCTTCGAGACCCTTAATGATATCATCTTCTTCAGTACCAACTAGTTTGTTATCCCCCTCATCTCCCACAATGCTTTGATCGGGAAGGATTGAGTCGATTTCATAGATGGTGGTCGTGCCACTAACTTCATTGGCTGCTACTAACAGAGGTCTGCCATTGGGACTATCTTCGGCAGAAATGAAGGTCAATCCTTCTGGCCCAAGGTCTCCTGCTGTTCCCGCCGCAGCATCACCGCTAAAATCCCGGTTGTTGATGTATTGCACAAAGGTAGGATGAGTGGGGTCACTCACGTCATAGACCATGATTCCACCAATACGCTCTAAGCCAATAAAAGCGAAGGTGCGTCCATCAATTACTCCTGTTACAACTCCTTCGGGTTCCGGTCCTCTGTCATTGCTGCGGGTATCAAAGGAGTTGTTGGCGTCATTGTCGGAGTTAAAGTCATCAGGGAGAAATTCTGCAGTGATCTGCTCGAAGTCATCGCCACTATCGAAAACTTGATTGCCATATTCATCCCAGATGGAGAAGGAGCGACTCCCGAAGGCAAAAAGCTGATCAAAATCACCGTCACCGTCTGTATCTCCTAAGGTGTTTGTCACTATCAAGGAACCGAGGTTTTCAGCTTGTTGGAGTTCAGCGGCATCGGGAAAAGCATGGGGATCTAGGTTAAGGTCTCCCACTAGCACTTCTTCGCTAAAGCCCTCAAAGTCCCGGCTATCCCCTTCGTTAGCTGTAATTAGGAAGGTTTTGCCGTCTACCTGAAATGATGCGATCGCATCCGGCTGGAACATTCCAAAAACGGGCCAATTCTGGATATTAATCCCATCATCTTGATCACTAGCATCGAAGCCATTACCGGGAAGACTGTGGTCTTTAAATCCTAAGGGCAAGATATCAGTAATTTCTCCACGATTGATATCTAGCACAGCTAAGGCATTATTTTCTTGCAGGGTAATCCAGGCTGTTTGGGAATCCTCAGACACGGTAATGAATTCAGGTTCTAAGTCTTGGGCTACTGTAGCACCGGGACCAAAGATACGTACTCCCTCCTCTTGCAATTGCTCGATTTGAGGATTAAATGCTTTGAAGTCAGCGTTAGTAACAGTAGCTTGCTTAACCCCTCCAGAGATGTCAATAATACTAACAGACCCTTCTGGATCAACGGTAAATTCATTATTGGGTTCTCCTTCATTAGCTACTAACACTTTTTGACCATCAGCGGTGAAGGTCAATGCATCAGGTAGCGCTCCAACAGTTACCGAATTCAATAAATTGCCATCAGTGTTAAAGAAAACAACTTGACCAGCATTCTGTGTATTTTCATCTTCAACTGCTACGGCAACAATACCATTATTCACCGCAACACTGTTGGTACCTCCCCCAAAATCATTGAGACTAATTTCAGTAATTTTGGTAGGATTAGTAGGATCGCTCAGATTCAGTACATCAATGGCATTATTAGCGCCATTGACTACAAACAGGCGTTGTGAACTGGGGTCATAAGCAGTAATTTCCGCAGCACCATCGTCAAATATACCGGTTTCAAAGGTACTAATTGGTGAGAGTTTTATAGAATTTGTCATGACTAAATTTAGGATTTATAGTTAGGTTTTAAATAAAAAGGGAACAGGTAGCAGGGAGTAGGGAGCAGGGAGCAGGGAGCAGGGAGCAGAGAGCAGGGAGCAGATAAGTTTATTTAATGTTTTTATACTAAACTTATTATTTATAAGGTTTTCTTGCTAAGTTGAATACTAAAAAACACCAAAAATATACCTGATTAAGCCAACTAGTTTAATCAGAAATAAAATAGGTAAACTGTATTTAGATAGTAAGGTTGATTTTTAAGATTACTAGTGGTTAGACCAGCTCATAAACAAAAATAAATAAAAATTCCCTATATTTAGGTGTACATCAATAACTACAGGGGTATATTTTTTAATAAAGAACTATTTAACTTAATTATGTGGCCATCCTGGCAATAATTTCAAAAGATAGGACTGATGCACTGAAACTAAAAATTAAGGGTTTAGCCAATAAGGCACAGAAAAAAGGGAACAGAGGGGATTCCTGTTCCCTTTTCGGAAGTTGAACACTGGTGACGGTTAACTGTCTTCAAGGTCACCAATATCCCGCTTCAGAGGTCGCTTGTAAGTAAAGGTGAAGGTATCGCCACTCTCAATGACCTGGCGGATTTCTCTATACATGGGATAGTCACCCACTCCACTGACACTTGCCCAACCCCGCGCCCTAGTTAATGCTACAAAGAGCTGGTTACGCAAACTGACATCACTCTCGTTCCTGGCAACATTATCAACACCGACCACATACACCATATCGGCTTCATTACCCTTAGCACGGGGCACACGAGATATGGTTACCCCACCATCTTTCCAGAAGCGATCGCGATCAACATGGGGCCATTGAGGCTTTAGTTCATTCAACTCTAATGCTGTGGGAATATAAATATCAATATCTTGCTCCATCAAAACAACAGCGACATGATTTTCTAATTCAATTGCTTCAGAACTGGAGCCTAAAACTAGCACTAAGATTTCTTTACTGGCTTTCAGGTCATCATCAACCAGATTATGCATAATCTTATCGGCCAAAGCACTCATTTCTTCCTGACGAGAGCCATAAGTTTCAAACTCTAATACTGGTGCGCCCCACAATTCAGGAACTGGATTGGGGGAGTTTTCTTTTGGACGATGGATGGTGATTTGTTGACCGGGAATAAAGTTACCTTTGACTTCATAACCAATTTTTTCCCAATCCTCCTTTCTGGTAATTCCAGTTAGCATCCCCTCTGGACGTAGCAACCCCATTCCGAGCCCATGAGCAGCGGTGAGAATTGAGCCCGGAGTGCGGTAGCAGCGCCGCATAACTTCAGATTTTTTAATACCACCGGGGTATTGTGATCCTTGTGACAAAAGTCGGCTGAGATTTTCACCCAATAGTTCTTTTGTGGTAGGGATTTTTAAGGTGTCTAGGCTTTGAGCTTCGTCATACGCCCAGATTAAGCGCCGTTGTTCTGGCTGTTCTGGGTCAACGGGTCGTAAGGCTTGATAAGCTAGCCAATAAATCGCTTGTTTGCCCTGAAACTTTAAATAATCTTCAGTAACTAAGTCTTGTCCTTCATCAATTAAAATGGCATCAAAGCAGGGTTCAATGTTAATTTCTTCCGATAGCCGTTTACAAAGTTCTGCTAAACCCCGATTGGGCTGTCTTTCCCGAGTATCCCCAGCGGATTTGGGTCTAGCGCCATTTAACTGGCAAATTGTGCTGTACAAACCAGGCTGATCCTTAGCACCCCAAGCATGAAGCACTCGCAGTTTCTGGTTAGTCTTGTGGTCATACTGGATATCACCATTGCTGAAACGACGCAGCCATCGATCCACTAACCCAATCATCAAGTCGTAGAGGGTGCGACTAAAAAACACTAACCCAATCCTCCAGTCTGGGTGCTTCAAGTGCATATGAGCGGCTTTTTGGCATAGCAGCACTGTTTTTCCTGACCCCGCAATTCCCCGCAGCCGCTGAAACCCAGGAGGGATTTCTTTACCAATGTGTTCCTGCTGCCAATCTAATTCGTAGAGTTGTTGGGTGTAAGCGGCTACAACACTAGCGCGAGTTTTGCCTTCGGTAGAGACGAGGGTACGGGGAGGTTTACGGAAAATTGGTGCTCCGCTGATCACGGCTAAGAGTAACTTCCACTGCTGATCATCGATGTCTTCTCCTGGTATCACTGATTCAGTTTCTTGAATACACTCTAGCAAGCCAACTTTACCCAGTTGGTCTTGGAAGATAATGGGAGGACAGTCTGGCAGTTGGTCAAAACCGTGGTGTTGCCATTGCTCTTGAGTAATTAAAGGAAGAGCAATCATCGCCCTACCGGTAACTTTGCGCCAAATAGCAGGTTCGCGATCGCAAAAAGCGAGTATTGCTTTTAACTGATGTTCAGCTTGTTGGTAGGGATTTGGATCAGCGGTGTGAGGGTTTTGGAGTTGCCACTGATCCTCATCAATAGTAATAATTTCATCAATAGTGATAGATTGGATTTTAATTACTACTAGACCAAGGTCTTGATCAGTAATAAAAATATCAGGCTCTTTAGAGATTTCCCCTACTTTAGAAAAAATAGGATAGCGCCAGTAGGCAATACAATTGCGTTCTGAAAAAGCACTACGAGTGGCATCCCACACTCTTTGTTTTCCTGTTTCTTCACTTTCTGTGATCGGTTCAGTGGTAATAAATTTGCGACCCTGATCTGTATCGATAACCGACATTTGGGCTAATTTCCTATAGTAATATTTACTTTTTAATTCGGTGAGGTAGACAATTTTAGGGAATAGGGAGTAGGGAGTAGGGAGTAGGGAATCGGGAATCGGGAATCGGGAATCGGGATAAAATCTTGTGTACCTCATAAGTATGGTAAACGGTAGATTAAATCCGTATTGCTATAGCGCGTTCTAATTTCCCCACACCTGCCATACTTCCCACACTTCCCTAGCTCCCTAAACACCAAGAATAAAGTACTTCACCTAATTGTGAACTGCTATACTGCTTTATACAGTCCTAACCGTAGAGTTCCCAAATTGTCAGCTATGGAATACAGGGTGCAGGGAATTCCAATGAAACGAAAAATTCGGCGTTGCTGATTATGCGTATGGTTTTGCCCCCCTAGCCCCCCAATTCTGGGGGGAACAAAACTATCAAAGTCCGCCAGAATTGGGGGATTTAGGGGGCTTTAGTAAAAGCAAATGATCGCGCATTCATTCCTTAATTCAGCAACGCCAAAAATTAAGGGTTTAGCCAATAAGGAACAGAAAAAAAGGAACAGGGGAGATTCCTGTTTCCTATTCGGAAGTTGAACACAAATCTTGCACCATTGTGATTAATCCTAGGGTGGGCAGTGCTTACCAACGCCCTTTGCAAGCTTAGTTAGCGGAATGTGGGTTATAGCAGAAGTCAGAAGTCAGAAGTCAGAAGTCAGAAGTCAGAAGTAAAACTATTGCGCTTACTTAGGTTTGATACTTTTGTCATGTCCGCGCCTGCCCTAGCGACTGCTATATATAGCGTTTATAGGACTCATGAGGTACAGTCTTCTTTGACGTTAATTCCCTGTTTTAATGCAGCCCATCCCTATTCCCTCTTATCTCTTCCCTGTTCCGGTGATCCGCTGTTCCCTGTTCCCTAAAATCCAGAAATTTTGTACCTCACAAGTAGTATAATTGCTATAATGTAAAGGGGTTAAGTAAAAACAGGGGCAGAGAATAGAAATGAAGACAGCACTGATACTAGTAGATATTCAAAATGACTACTTTCCTGGTGGTTCTATGGAACTAGTGGGGATGAATTTAGCTAGTCAAAATTCTCAACATTTACTAGAGCATTTTCGGTCAAACAAGTTGCCAACGTTTCACATACAGCACTTTTTTGAAGCTGATTCTAATGCAGGGTTTTTTATCCGAGGGACTGAAGGAGTTGAAATCCATGAGAGTATTAAACCCCTTCCTGGTGAAACTGTAATCCCGAAAAATTTTCCCAATAGCTTTCGGGAAACTACGTTGCTGGATCAACTCAAACAAGCTGACATTGAACAGTTAGTTATTTGCGGTGCCATGAGTCACATGTGTATTGATGCTACCACTCGCGCTGCTGCTGATTTGGGTTTTAAGTGTAAGGTAGTTCATGATGCCTGTGCTACTAGAGATCTGGTTTTTGGGAATCAGAAGATTATCGCTCAAGACGTACATGGGGCGTTTATGAATGCTTTGGGTTTTGCTTATGCTGACGTGATTAGTTTATCGGATTTTGTGTAGGGATTGATCCGAGATAACAACCAGTGGGATTCGTTCTTGAAGACTCATAACAAGAAGATGAATTGTTTAATCACAAAATATCTTCTTGTTATCAAGCCCAATTAATTAACAAATTAAATTTTATCATTGATTGTTTGACTGATGACCCTAACCCTTAACTTACCACCAGAACCCGATTCCCTATTTCCTATCCCCTATTTCCTCCGCACTCTCAACCAAATCAATAAACTCAGCTCGATAACCCTCTAAATCTACCCCTTCGGATTCTTTTGCTAATTGTAATGCTTGGTCAAAACTAGCTTTACCTTTGTAAGGAGACTCTCTTAACACCATACCAAAACTGGCAACGGCAGCGGAAAACTTAAAGTTATCGGAAGCATCCTTTAGCTTTACAGCTTTATCAACCAAGGGATAAGTGAGGAGTTGAGAGGTGTTACCGTCAGGCTCTTTGTAACGTAACTTGACCTGCATTAATTCTTTGGAATTAGTGGTTGAAGCAGCATTGGATTGATATTTCAGAGGGTCAATATCCGGTAATTTGACATTAGTTTTCGCTCCCACAGGAATAATTTCATACAGTGCCGTGACCGTATGCCCTGCTCCTAATTCTCCGGCATCTTTAGTATCATCATTAAAGTCTTGATCTTTCAGCCGCCGATTTTCATAACCAATCAAACGATAGGCTTGGACTTTGGCAGGATTAAACTCTACTTGAATCTTAACATCTTTGGCAATAGTGAGTAGAGTTGCTCCGATTTCGTTAACCAGGACTTTCTTCGCTTCTAACTCGTTATCAATATAGGCATAATTGCCATTTCCTTTATTAGCAATTTTTTCCATCTTGGAGTCTTGTAAATTACCAGTACCAAATCCTAATACGGTCAGGAAAACTCCTTTTTTTCGCTTCTGTTCAATTAGTTTAACTAATTCCGTATCACTGGAAACTCCGACATTAAAGTCTCCGTCGGTTGCGAGAATAACTCGGTTATTTCCTGATTTAATAAAATTATTCTGGGCGAGTTTATAAGCCAGTTGAATTCCTGCTCCCCCAGCAGTAGACCCCCCGGCATTGAGATTATCAATGGCTGTTAAGATTTTATCTTTCTGGTTGCCTGGAGTAGGAGGTAAAACGACGCCAGCAGCGCCAGCATAGACGACAATACTGACCTGGTCTTCTTCTCTTAATTCATTGACGAGCATCCGAAAGGCATCTTTGAGCAGGGGAAGCTTATTGGGACTATTCATAGAACCAGAGACATCCAGCAAAAAGACAAGATTGCTGGGAGGCAAATCTTCAATGGCCATCTTTTCTCCTTGGATACCAATGTGAACTAATTGGTGAGTGGGATTCCAAGGAGCTTGGGAAATTTCTGTGGTAATCGAGAAAGGGCGATCGCTTTCTGGTTCGGGATAGTCGTAGTTAAAGTAATTAATTAATTCTTCCATACGGATGGCATCAGTAGGGGGGAGTTGACCGTTATTAAGGAAACGACGAAGATTGCTGTAGGAGGCGGTATCAACATCAATCGCAAAGGTAGACAGGGGATTATGCCTTACTCTCTTAAAGGCATTCTCATCAATGGGACTATAGTTTTCTCTGTTGCTGACTTCTGGGATAGCTGGCTGTGTTGTCAGTAACGGCATCCGTTTGCTCGCAGGAATTGAGCGACTAGGAACTGCTTTAAAGCGTGCATTTGGGCTATCGGAGAGTGGCCTTGGGGCTCGGGGCATCAAACCTCTGTTACGGAAATTCTGATTAACACTATCCGCCGACCTCCCGACCTGGGCTGATTCCATAAGTTCTGATAGGCGCTGTCTTTGGTCAGGTTCTACGTCTTGCGCTACAGGTAGATTAGAGCTTTTTTCTGATTGTTGGACTGAACGCTGATTGTGGCAAGCTGTTGTTAGCTGTGCCAAGATAGCAACCATTCCGGAAAGGAGGAATAGTCTTAGTAATTTGTTCATTTGATTGTCCCTCTGTATTGCTTATTCCTAAGCTAATCGACAACAGAAGGCTGTTTGTTTGTGTTGCGCTTTCTGTAACGGTAATAGGCAAAAGGCAAGAGGCAAAAGGCAAAAGGCAATAGTGATGACTCGTTTGGTGGGCAGTGCCTAGCAATCCTATGGTCAGCCAATGAATCTGGATTACCCTCTATATTAAATGGTATTTCCCAGGGTAAACGGATCTAATTTTGTTAATTCATATCTATAATGTTTTTACCATCAAATAAACACTATATGTATAAAATATATTGTCAACGATCGCCATAAGGCCAGCTTTATTGAAAACTCCCCTGGTTGATTGACAAGATGGGTTTATGCTATGGTACTTTTACAAATATAGGAGTAGAAACAAAGGTTAAGATATCTTCTGCTTCCTGATCCAAAGCTACCTGTCCCCTTTCAATAAGAACACTATGTCTTAAGCTGTACTTCTCTTCCTATCCAATTAGATAAACCATGGCTACTCGCCATAGTTTATACTGATGATGTAGTTAACCCTTTTTATAGAAGTTTTCTTAATTAGGAGCTACACGTCATTTTTTTTTGTTCGCTATTCCCTATTTGCTGTTGTAGATTCTGGTGATCCGCTTTTATGGTGATCCGGTATTTCCTTTTGCCTAAAATTGAGGATTATATACCTCAAATCGTTTAAAACCACTGTTTACAACCACTATATAATCCCTAATTAAGGAAGTTGATCATGTCTACTAAAAGTTCTGCAATCTGGGGGTCTTCTTCCTTAGCAATTGCCATTTTTGCCCTATCGTCTTCACCAATTCTGACTCGCATAACAGAACATGATATGGGTCCTTATGGAACAATATTTAATCGGTTTTGGATTGCGAGCCTAGCGTTGGGCCTTGGCAAGGTTATCAAACTACTTTGGGATAAGCACAGCGGACGCTTATCTACTACTGATAGCACTGATAACAAGGCTTATACTGTCAAGGATTTTTTATCCTTATTTCTTGTTGCTAGCTTAGATTCAATTTGCCTAGTGACGTGGGCTTGGTCTTTGACAAAAACAAGTGTTGCTAATTCTAATCTTCTCCACAACACCACTCCTATTTTTGCAGCTGTCGGCGGATGGTTACTGTTAAGCCAATCCTTTAATCGTCGCTTCCTAATTGGCATGGTCTTGGCTCTAGGAGGAACGTTCTTAATTGGTTTTAACGATTTTCATATCGATCGAGATACATTGATAGGCGACAGCGTTGCATTACTATCTGCCCTTTTCTATGCGGCTACACTTTTGGTAACAGAGAATCTCCGAGTTAAATTTGACACAAGCACAATTTTACTATGGCTTTATACCTTGGGTGGCCTATTGTTGTTACCATTAACATTGCTATTTGAAGATAGACTATTTCCTGCTTCCTTTTCATCATGGTCTGCTGTTATTGGCCTAGGACTTTGTGGCTCTATCATTGGATTGGGTGCATTATTCTATAGTCTCAAACAATTTTCATCTAGCTTTGTTTCTCTAATTCTATTGCTGGAACCTATGATTGCAGCAGTCTTAGCTTGGCTAATTTTTGCGGAAAAATTGAGTTGGTTAAATGGCTTGACGTTTATAATCGTATTATCTGGGATTTATCTGGCTAAATCAGATGGGGAATTGGATAATATTGGTTCTACTGAAGCTACTTAAGATGTAATAGTAAAGGGAACAGCGGATCTGGGAACAGGGAACAGGGAGCAGGGAGCAGGGAGCAGGGAGTAGGGAACAAACATTCTCTCAATTGATTGAGGATTGCTAAAGCTATCAGCTAAAGGCCTTTGGCCACGCTACGCGAACAGCTAAAGGCCTTTGGCCACGCTACGCGAACAGCTAAAGGCCTTTGGCCACGCT
>WTKN01000431.1:24304-27518 GCA_011524395.1 Moorena sp. SS36440bin_2 | reverse complement strand
ACGCGAACAGCTTATGAGTTACAGATGGTGCTACTTGAGGTGCCATTGGCCAATAGCTGACGGCTGACCGCTGACCGCTGTTGGCGTAGCCTGCGCCTAGCGCATATGCTTACGCCCACCCTACTTTAACTATTCCCTATTCCCTATTCCCTATTCCCTATTCCCTGTTCCCTGTTCCCTGTTCCCTATTCCCGATTTCCTGTTCCCTCTTCTGTGCTTCCAATTCGCTACTTGCCCGCTCCCGTGCTTTGATAGCGTCTCGGTAGTTTGGCTGGTAGCGCACTGCTTTGTCATAAGCTGCGATCGCTTTTTTATACTGGTTGCGTTTAACTAATGCATTGCCTAGGCTATACCAGGCTTGGCTGTAGTCAGGTTTATAGTTAACTGCTTGTTGGTAAGATGCGATCGCATCCTTATAGCGTTCCAATTTATAGAAGGTATTGCCTCGACTGTACCAAGCTTGGTAAGGCTTGGATTGTAGTTTAATGGCTTTGTAGTAAGCTTCCAGGGCATCTTCATATCGCTGGACTTGATGGAGTGTCCAACCGCGACTGTACCAGGCTTGATAGGAATTAGGCTGGAGTTTAACGGCTTGCTCAAAGGGGGCTAAGGCTTCTTGGTATTTCCCTAATTGATTTAAGGTATTGCCCCAGCTATACCAAGCTTGGTAGAAGTTGGGCTGGAATTGAACCGCTTGCTGATAAGACTTGGCTGCATCTTTATACTTTCGCAAATTGCTCAAGTCATTACCCCGCTGATACAAGGCTTCAGCGGAATTCGGTTTGTAGTCTAAGGCTCGGTTGTAGGAGTCTACTGCTGCTTTATATCGGCGCAAATTATGTAATGCCCAGCCCCGTCGATACCAAGCTTGGTAAGAATCCGGTTTGAGTTTCAGGGCTTTTTCAAAGGATGCGATCGCATCAAAATAATTCTTGGACTTAACCTGAACATTACCAAGACTGATCCAAGCGTCCAGGTCATTGGGCTGGAGTTCCAGGGCGCTATTAAACGCTTTAATTGCTGCGTCATAACGCTCCAACTGCTCCAAGGTTTTACCCCTACCCTTCCAAGCTGCACTATAATCCGGCTCAATTTGAATGGCTTGGTCGTAAGCGTTTAGAGCTTCTTCATAGTACTTGAGGGCAAACAAGGTCTTACCCTGACCTTGCCAAGCTGGAGCATATTCCCCTCGGATTTCTACAGCTCGATTATAAGCATCCAGAGCCTGTTCATAGCGCTTCAATTCTAAAAAGGTTTCGCCCTGGTTATACCAATCCGTAGCAGTAACTCCCCTGAATGCATTCACCATAAAAACCGTTGCTGCAAACCCCAATCCAATCACCCCGGTGTACAGTAACACTTGGTACGGTTTTAGTCTGAATCGTCGGGGTTTCGCGAGCAGCGGTTGTATAGATGACGCAATTCCCAACATTAAAGTAGCGCCAGTTTTAGTAGTGTTATTATTGCTGTTATTATTGCTATTTTTATTAGTAATTACAGTAGTTAGTGCTTGTAAGGCTAAGGTTGCTGATTGGTAACGCTCTCGGAAATCATAGCGCACCATTTTATCTAAAGTATCGGCTAATTCAGCACTTACTGATATCTGGTTATGCCAGCTAATTTCCCCTGTATCTGGGTGAAGGGGCAATTGGTGAGGACGTAAACCCGTTAAACCAACAATCCCGATCATCCCGACAGCATAGATATCACTGCTTAATTTCGGGTAACCATTGGCTTGTTCACTGGGTCGATAGCCAGGAGTACCAATAGCAACGGTAAAGCCAGTGTTGCCCCCTTCCAGGATTTGGGTACTGACTTGTTTAACCGCACCGAAGTCAATCAGTACTAATTTGCCATCTGATTTACGCCGAAGGATGTTTTGAGGATTAATATCTCGGTGAATAATACGCCGTTGATGAACAAATTCTAAAACTTCCAGGATTTCCTGCAACAGGGAAATAATCTGATCTTCATTCAGCTGTTCTCCCGGTACAAGTTCCTGGCTGAGGTCTTCCCCTTCAATCAATTCCTGAACCAGATAGAAGTCTTGATTTTCTTCAAAATACGCAAAAAGCTGGGGAATTTGCTCATGACTTCCCAACTGGTGTAGGATTTGGGCTTCCGTGTCAAACAGTCGCCTAGCCGTCTGCAATGTCAAGGGATCCGTGGCTACTGGCTTGAGCTGCTTAACCACACAGTGATTCTCACCAGGCAAGTGTTGGTCTTCAGCTACGAAAGTCTGACCAAATCCACCTTGTCCCAGTTGACGAATAATTTTATAGCGTCCACCGATCGTTTGTCCAAGACCCAAGTTCATGGAATTTCTGCTGCTCCGGGAAAGCCTCACCACCGATTAAAGGAGGTAGATCACTAGGTATAGCAAAAGGCAAAAGGCAAGAGGCATGCATGCTAAAGGCAACAGTTAACTACAAGAGCTTTTCACTTTGTATCAATGTCTTAACCTTAATGCGTACTGCTATATAGTGCTACCAATCATAGTATACAAAACCCTTTTAGAGATTTTCAGAACATTCAGCAGAAAGTAGGGTGGGCAGTGCAGCAGTCAGATTGATTTGCTTGGGTACACTGGTTTTCAGCACTGCCCACCAAAGGATTAATCACAGAAAGTAGTAGGTAGTGCGTAGGGTGTGTTAGGGGCGGGCTTGTCCTGATGTTCAACCCCTAGAGGCAGTTTTGGGATAGCCCGCACCGTAACGCACCACCAAGTAGAATGGGCGAATGTAGAATATTAAAATTGCCGAATCTTGTAGAGCGGAATTTTTAGCGTTGCTGATTCTGGGTATGGTTTCGCCCCCCTAGCCCCCCAATTCTGGGGGGAACAAAACTCTTAAAGTCCCCCAAAGTTGGGGGATTTAGGGGGCTTTAAGAAAACCAGATAATCGCGCATTCATTCCTTAATTCAGCAACGCCGAATTTTTGGCACAGGAAAATAATTAATTAACCAATAGATAAACTATAGCAATCTCTCTGCCATGAGGGACAAATGGATCCCCCTAAATCCCCCTTATCAAGGGGGACTTTGAGCTTGAGCAGCGTACTTAATAAATCCTAGAAACGCTATAATTACCAAAACAGGAGCAATAAAAAATGAGTGCAAAGATAATTAGATAAACTATAGCAATCTCTCTGCCATGAGGTACAAATGGATCCCCCTAAATCCCCCTTATCAAGGGGGACTTTGAGCTTGAGCAGC
>WTKN01000431.1:0-24204 GCA_011524395.1 Moorena sp. SS36440bin_2 | reverse complement strand
GTACCTCATAAATCCTAGAAACGCTATAATTTCCAAAATAGGAGGAATAAAAAATGAGTGCAAAGACCATAAAGTAGTATGAATAATGAAGAATGTAGAATTAATAATGTAGAAGGTATAATTTCCAATTCTTAATTCTTAATTCTACATTCTCAATTCTCAATTCTCAATTCCCAATTCCCAATTCTCAATTCTTAATTCTCAATTCTTAATTCTCAGGCTTCATCTCAGCAAAGTGTTCCATCAACATCCGATGAATAAAGATATAGCCGCCCCCTACTTTTTGTAGGAAGATGCGATCAGCGGCATAGTCCAGGAAGCGGGCATAGTTCCAAGGGATGTATTTGTTGAAGTAGAGGACAAGGCGGAGGCTGAAGTGTTGGATGCAGGCTTCACCACCATTCACCAGCCCGAATATCAGCCCGACTATCAGCCCGACTATCAGCCAAAACATCAGCCTTTCCGTTAGCCCTTCCGTTAGCCCTCCCATCAGCCCGACCATTAGCCCGACCATTAGCCCGACCATCAGCCATAAAGTTATAGCATTACGAACTGATTTCCAAATTCCTTGATTTGGACTTGTTTTTATTTCAATTTCTAAAACCTCCAGTCCAAACATCAGCCCTGCCATCGGCCCTGCTATCAGCCCTGCCATCAGCCCGAATATCAGCCCTGCCATCAACCCTGCCATCGGCTCAAATATCAGCCCTGCTATCAGTCCTACTATCAGCCCGAATATCAGCCCTGCCATCAGCAGGGAAATCAAGATTTTTTTCCAATTAACTTGAAGTTTTTCAACTGTTTTGATTTCTTCCATTCCTTGTGCCATCTTCCCTGCTATCAGCCCAAACATCAGCGCAAACATAAGCAGTGCAATCTCCTCTGGCATCAGCACGGATATCAGCCCTGGCATCAGCCCGGACATCAGCCCGAGCATGAGCTTGTAAATTTGTTTTTGCTTTATACTTTTTAGCCAAGATGGCTGCATTTTTTCAATTAAAAATACTGTTTGGGACTCCTTAACCATCCTCTTCGCAATCCAAATTAGCCAGTGCTTTACTTGCGCATTATCGTATCGTTGATTAGTCTTCCTACGCTTAAACATCTTCTCGATATATACATCAAAAAGCTGCTTGCGCCGTTCTTCCACTACCTCAGTTTTCGGTAACTCATCAACTGCTACTCCCTGATAAGCTAGAGTTAGAATATTGAGCATTAGAGGTAACTGGGCTAACTCTTGTAATACTGTATCCTCTGCAATTAATGTTCTAAATCCTGTTAAATCAGCCCCAACACTATCCAAGTAATAGCAAACTTGTTCTAAAGTCAGCAATCTTATACAAACTGCTTTCTGAAAATTGAAACGATTGGATAGAGCTTGATAGTCTTTAATCCGACTACACACTACCAACTCGGCACCATACTTCTGATGAAATTTGTTCAAAGCAATAATACAGTGGTCTCGGTACTCCGCCTTTACTTCATCCAAACCATCAAGCAATGGTAGTAGTTGCTGTTGCGTTACCAAAGCTTGTCCAATTTTCTTGTTAACGTAATACTTAGTAGCCAGTTCCTCTACCAACCAATCGGCTATCGTCTGCCGTTTATTTGCCCAAGAGGAGAGGTTAAAGACTACAGGAATTAACTGATTAGTGTCTTGTTCAGCACAAGCAATTAAATCCCGGGCGATTTCCAGTAAGGTTGTAGTTTTTCCTGACCCTGGTTCCCCTAAAATTAGTAGAGTTCTTCCTGTACCAATTTCGTCAAAAATATCAATTACTTTAGTCCCTTCGCGGAAGGGTTGAGGTGAGTTGTCACCGATTTCGAGAATTTCGCTCAAAGGATTAGTAATGGCATCCGGTCTCTCTTCTAACCCCAATTCAATCAGTACCTGGTGATGGAGGGATTTTTCCAGAACGCCTTTAATCCAATAGTTTTTGACTTTAGCGAGTAATGCCTGACGGTTGCGGTATTCTTGACGAGGAGTTCTTTTGCTAACCCAACCAAAGACAAGATTAAAGGTATTACCAATCCACTGGAACTGGAAAATACCCTTTGCAGTTCCAGCAGCTTGTTGTCCAACGCCACTTGATCCTGAATTTCTCTGTTGAAAACTTGGCTCAGGCTGGGAGTGTTGTGAATTGGGGTCATGAGATGATGGTTCACTCATCAGTCATGAAAACTAAAGACTACCAAGTAAAGAACCAGCTGCGGCTGCACCTAACCAATCAACAACTTTCCCTAGAATAGGCTTAACTCTTGTAAATAAATTTGCACCAGATTCCGTTTCATTGCTGGCTTTTTTAAGTTTTTTGGCAACGTCTTCTAAAGTAATTTTTACCAGTTGTTTGTTAGGTTCTTCTTCCTCAACAGCTTGTTTTGCTGTACCCAAATATGTAGCTACAAGTTTTTTAATTTCTGCTGGAATTTCAGCCGAACTAACCATCTGATCTAGCTGTGCTAACATTTGCACCATGTCTTGTTGGGTAACTTGTTTCCCTACTGACGCAGGTTCTTGAATGGAGGTAATTTTCTGATTTTGGGTACTACCATCAGTAGCCGCCTGCTGTCCAACCCCCCCTGAGCCTGTATTGAATTGAACAATACCACCGGGATTGTTTGTCATAATACCTATCTGTTTAACTTGTGTATTTGTCTAAGAGTCTAAGATATACGAGGAATTGCTGTACTTTATCTTAACAAAGCTTGAGGGGAAAATCACTGGAAAAATTTTCGTCGTGAAAGGATATTCTTCACTAGCTTTTCCCATTACTTACTGGACATACCAGTCTTGTTGATAGTTTCAGTTCCCATGACCAACATCTGCTAGAATAAGAGAATGCGTTCGCGTAGCGTGGCCTTTGGCCAATCGCAAAACTCCAGCAACTGTGATCCCTTCGTCACTTCAGGTGCTAGAGCAGCGAATCCAGATTACTTAGCGAATCCAGATTACTTAACAAAAATTTAAATACCATGGTTTTCCCTATAACCCCATAAGTTGATGTAGGGTGGGCAGTGCAGCAGTTTTAAAGTGACATACTCCTACACTGACTCTGCTCTTACAGAGCCGCTTCGCGAACGAGTGAGCGTGTAGGCTTCAAGCCAACTCCACCCAACGGTATCGGCTTTCGCCGACGCTGCGCCAACGGATACTCGACAAGCTTTATTAACGACACGGGATGCCCCGACCCGCCGGAACAATAAATAAGTTCTATTTTTAGGCACGTAGGTGGCAGTTAGCTCTTAATTTGTCTTCCCTACTTGTTTTATTATAGACGATTTTCAATCGTAATTGTTCCCTATTACATAAATATCTTGTGCAAAATTCATCCCACACCTAATGCTACGCATTAGGTGTGGGATGAATTTTGCTAGAAGCTAAAAACCGCTATAGAATCGAATCGGCGGCATTGATCTTGAACCTCCCCATCCGTCGCAGGAATGGGGATTCCCAGGCACAACCACCGTTGGTTGTTATCTCCATGGGCGTAACTTTCCCGCGCACCGAGGGTAGCTGAGTAGGGTCAATACCCAGTTTTTTTTGAGACCCTTACTTTTTATATTAACACTATTTGAGAGGGAAAAGAATACCCCGACCTCAAAGGTCGGGGTATTCTTTTCCCTCTCAAACTCTCCCACTCTGATAAAAGGAAAACCAACATATGAAAGCCATAGGCTATAATCAGGCTGGACCAATCACTGCACCAGATACGCTGATCGAATTTGAAACCGAAACACCGGAATTAGGGGCACATGACCTGTTGGTAGAGGTTCGGGGAATTTCGGTCAATCCTGTGGACGTGAAAGTGCGCGCCAAGATGGCACCGGAAAAGGGCACCAAGATCATTGGCTATGATGCGGCAGGTGTTGTTCGAGACGTTGGCAGCGATGTCAGTAAATTTAAAGTTGGTGATGAAGTCTATTATGCCGGTGATATCACTCGACCGGGCACCAACTCCGAGCTCCATGCCGTTGATGAGCGGATTGTCGGGAAAAAGCCCAAATCCCTGGGCTTTGCGGAAGCAGCTGGTTTTCCACTGACCTCCATTACGGCCTGGGAAATCCTGTTCGACTGCCTCGGGGTCAAAGAAGGAGAAGGCAAGGGCGAGAGTATACTGATTATCGGTGGCGCGGGAGGTGTTGGGTCAATTCTGATTCAACTTGCCAAGAAACTCACCGGGTTGACTGCGATCGCCACTGCATCCCGTCCGGAAACCATCGAGTGGGTTAAAAAGATGGGTGCCGACCATGTGATCAATCACCGCCAGTCCCTTGTTGATCAAGTCAAGGAATTGGGACTCGAGCCCCGCTACGTTGCTTCCCTTTCAGGATCAGACGGACATTTTCCTGGCATCATCGAGCTGATCAAGCCTCGCGGTCATATCGCACTGATTGATGACCCTCAATCCCTAGATATGAAATTGATCAAACCCAAAGCCCTAAGCTTCAGCTGGGAATTCATGTTTACTCGCTCGATGTTTCAAACCGAGGACATCGAAAAACAGCATGAATTGCTGAATCGGGTCTCGGAGCTGATTGACGATGGCACCCTAATTTCCACCGTGACCAACAATCTCGGGAAAATCAGTGTGGAAACCCTCAAGACGGCTCATTCGCAGCAAGAGAGCGGTCGTGCCATTGGCAAAAATGTGCTCGACGGCTTTAACTAAGAGGATATCTGAAAAGTTTTTTATACTGAATTTTGCCCCCCTAGCCCCCCAATTCTGGGGGGAACAAAAATCAATTTGCGGCTAAAAGTCCCCCAAAATTGGGGGATTTAGGGGGCTTTGATGTAGCAAATGAGACTTCTCAGACAACCTCTAAGAGAGCATAGCCAACGGTGGCAAGTTATCGTGATCAGATTTTCAATTTTTAACTAAAACGAAGGAAACAAAAACATGGCTAAATTGACTCTTATTGCTCATATCACAGCTAAAGATGACAAAATTGACCTGGTAAAGACTGAGCTTAAAAAGTTGATCGACATCACTCGTGCTGAAGAGGGCTGCTTGCAATACGATTTGCATCAGAACAATGAAAATCCAGCTCACTTTATGTTTTTTGAAAATTGGGAATCCCGTGACCTGTGGCAGAAGCATATGGGTGCCCAGCACCTGAAGGATTACATGGCTGCAACTGATGGAGCGATTGAGGAATTCAGTTTCAATGAAATGACACAAATAGGCTAGGGAATATAGAATTTAGAATGTAGATAAATTTTGATTTATACCTTTTGCCTTTTGAATTTTTCCTTGTCTTCACCAAGGTTTATGAGACTTATGCAAGAGGTCTAAGAATGATGTCAAAGTCCCCCAGAATTGGGGGATTTAGGGGGCAAATGCGTAAGTTCTGTAGAATTCTAAATTCTTTATTCTGCATTCTGACAGACAACCTACCCTACACCGAAGGCCAAAAGCGAACAACATTCTTTATTCTGCATTCTACATTCTTAATTCTGACAAACAACCTTGGCCTTTCGGCCACGCTACGCGAACAACCTTTAACCTTCTTCAACCTTTAACCTTCTTCAACCTTGGAGCAAAGTTGATTTAATAACTCCTTGGGAATTGCCTCGAAATTCTCCAACAGGAAATCCATTAACGCCAAATGGTATAAAGAATCGGCACTAGGAGTTTTATAGCGAGTACCTTGAGCAAGCCAGCTATTTACGGCGTAAGTTGAGCGGCAGCAGATGTTACCGATGTGTTCTTGATTGACTTGCCATTTGCGGTAAAACGCCTGGGGAGTCATGGACAGTCGGCAGTTGCTGTATAGGTAGATCAAAATTTCCTCTCGCTCCGTGATGGCACGAGGCATTGAATCTGGGCGTGTGGATTGGCTCTCAGCAATTTGGGCAAGCCGGTCTAGGGCTCGCTGACAGTGAACCAGATGATCTACTGACCGTTTGTTTGGCATCATAGGAATTACCTCACACATAGTTTGTGACTGGGGGTAAAGCCGCGCTTGTAGCGTCAACTTGGAAGCGCGGCTTTTTGTCCAGAAATCTTATCGAAATATCCGATATTTTTATTATTACTAATATCTAGAAAAAAATCAAGACTATTTTTAAATATTAAACATTTTGTTACAAATAAAAAAATGACGATATGGGGTATATTTGAGATATAAAAATGCTAGTTTTCAGCTATAAGATATCAGCTAGATATTTGTAGCCTAATAGACATATTAAAAAAGTATTTTTATGATAGTTTTACGTCAATTATTTTCCACTGTTCCCTGTTCCCTGTTCCCTGTTCCCTGTTCCCTACTCCCTACTCCCTCAAAAATTGACAACTACTATATAATTAGTAAATCCTGAGCAATGATTGATCAATAAGGGGTGCATCTCCTAAAAGCTGTTTAAACCCGTGGTGCGTTACGGGACGACCTGTCCTAATACTGGCTACGAGGCGGAAAATGAAGGCGAGCCCGTCCCTAACGCACCCTACGCAAAATTTACTGTTTAACTACGTAACAACGATGGAAAAAGCGACATTTGGTGGTGGTTGTTTCTGGGGAGTAGAAGCAGCATTTCGGAAAGTGAAGGGAGTAGTATCAACGTCTGTTGGTTATATGGGGGGACATTTTCCTAACCCATGCTATCTGGATGTATTATCAAGAATAACCGGTCACGCGGAAGTGGCACAGGTGGAGTATGACCCGGAAAAAGTCAGCTATGAACAATTACTTGACCTGTTTTGGTCTATCCATGACCCTACGACATTGAACCGCCAAGGTCCTGATCGAGGAGAACAGTATCGATCGGTGATATTTTTCCACAATCAGGAACAAGAAGTGCTGGCAAGACTGTCAAAACAAAAGCTGCAAGTTTCTGGTAAGTTTGATAAGGATATTGTTACCGAAATTAAGCCAGCTTCCGACTATTATTTAGCTGATGACTATCATCAACAGTATTTTGAAAAAAAGCAGAAGTCTTTACGTTAGATATTGCAGGAAATAATAGGGAACAGGGAACAGGGAACAGGGAACAGGGAGCAGGGAGCAGGGAATAGGGAATAGGAGTTCCCTATTGCTAGCTTGCCTTTTGCCTTTTGCCTTTTGCCTTTTGCCTATTCCCGACAACTTCAACGAAGTCTCATTCAATCGCATCGCAGCGAATTTCAACTATAAATCCATCGGGGTCATAAAAATAGATACCTCTGCCGGTAGGACGAGTTACTGGACCATGGTCGATGGGAATTTGATTTTGTTTTAGCACTTCTACCGCTTGGTCAAATAACTGAGGATCGATATCAAAGGCGAGATGATTCACCCGAGTAAAGCCACGATGGGGGTCTGGATCCGGTGGTGATAGGTCTGGCTCGGAAAACAAATCCACCACAATGCCATCTGGGGTAACGAAGTTAGTGACTTTTCCGGCTGCGACTAGCGATCGCAAAGTACTGGGCACTTCGTCTCCAGTTAGTTCATGTAAGCCTAATACCATACCATAAAAGTGACGCGATGCTTGAATATCCTTCACATTCAAAGCAATATGATGGACTCGACGGAGACTACCTGGACTTAGGGTAGGTTTGATCAATTCAGGGCTAGAAACCATAATTGTTACTTGTGAATTGAACTGTTAATTGTTAATTATTAATGGTTATAGCGTTCTCAATTTGCTAGTTTAAATTTATTTCAAATTTTTTTTAAATTCTGCTTTTCCTGGTAACATGAGCACTTTTTCTCAAATATTAGCCCAAGAACTGTCGTTAAGTGCGACTCAGATCGAGAATGCCCTGTCTTTATTTGCTGAAGGGGCAACTATTCCGTTTATAGCTCGCTACCGTAAAGAGGTGACTGGTTCTCTCGATGAAGTTCAGCTACGCACGATAGCTGAGCGCCATACTTATCTAACGGAACTTGAGCAACGGAAGTCAGTAATCCTGAATGCGATCGCATCTGCTGGTAAGCTCACCGATGAACTAAAGGCTAAGATCGAAGCTTGCCAGCAAAAGACTGAATTAGAAGACCTTTACCTGCCCTATAAACCCAAACGACGCACTCGGGCAACCATGGCCAGGGAGAAAGGACTTGAACCCTTAGCGGACTGGATTGAGTCGATGAACACTCCGGAGGTTAAATCCGTATCCTTATCTGAAGAAGCGACTAAATACATTTCCCCAGACCATAAGCTCAATACGGTAGAGGACGTTCTTCAAGGTGCCTCTGATATATTAGCGGAAGCTGTAGCGGAAAAAGCCGACTTACGAGCGTATTTGCGGGATTATTTCCTGAAATCGGGAGTATTCGTGTCTCGGATTAAAAAGGATTATCCCGAAGGTACCACTAAGTTTGAAATGTATCGGGAGTTCCAAATCCCTGTGAAATCCGTAGCGCCACATAATATGTTAGCCCTGCTCAGGGGTGAAGCGGAAGGAATCCTAAAGCTGGAACTCTCTTTTGATGAAGACTATGTGATGTCCTACCTAGAGTCTGAGGAAATCTACACGAAGGCTACCCTACTGCGAGAGTTTTACCAGACCATGCTCAAAGATGGGTTTAATCGGCTGATGAAAACCTCCCTAACTACGGAAGTACGTACCGATCGCAAAGCCTATGCTGATGCAGAGTCCATTAAAACCTTTGAAGCCAATCTCAGAGAACTGTTGTTATCTCCTCCAGCAGGAATGAAACCAACCTTAGCCATAGATCCAGGCTTTCGCACCGGTTGTAAAGTGGCTATCCTGGATGAGACAGCTAAATACATCACATACCAACCAGTCTTTCCCCATCAAGGCAGCCAAAAGCGCGAACAAGCTGCTAAAACCATTAAGCATTTAATTGAAACCTACCAGATCGAGCTAATTGCCATTGGTAACGGTACAGCGTCTCGTGAGACAGACGAGTTTATCTCGGAAGTCCTCAAAACCATGGAGCGCAAACCAATTAAAGTAATGGTGAATGAATCTGGGGCATCGATTTATTCCGCCAGTGAGCTAGCACGAGAGGAGTTTCCGGATTTAGATGTCACAGTTAGGGGAGCGATTAGTATTGGCAGACGGTTACAAGACCCCTTAGCTGAGTTAGTCAAGATTGACCCTAAATCTATTGGTGTGGGACAGTACCAACACGATGTTGATCAGAAATTGCTCAAGAAGAAACTTGATGACACCGTGGAAAGTTGTGTAAACTATGTAGGAGTAGATTTAAATACTGCCTCTGCTCAACTGCTAACCTTTGTATCTGGGATTACCCCGACCATTGCTAATAACATTGTGAGCTATCGCAATGAGCAAGGTGCATTCAAGAACCGTCGGGAAATTCTTAAGGTACCAAAGCTAGGGCCAAAAGCCTTCGAGCAGTCAGCAGGATTCCTAAGGATTCGCAACGGGGATAATCCATTGGATAACACAGCTGTGCATCCAGAAAGTTATCCCGTAGTGAAAGCGATCGCATTGGATTTGCAGTTACCTCTAGCCAAGATTAACCAAGGAGCAGAACGGTTCAAGTCAGTAGATTTGAACCGTTACGTCACAGATACCATAGGCTTACCAACCCTAGAGGATATTATCCAGGAATTGGAAAAGCCAGGACGAGACCCCAGGGCCGAGTTTAAGTACGCCACTTTCAAAGAAGGCGTAAATGAGCTCAAAGACCTTAGTCCTGGAATGGAATTAGAAGGAATTGTCACCAATGTGGTAAACTTTGGAGCCTTCGTAGATATCGGCGTGCATCAAGATGGATTAGTGCATATCTCCCAACTAGCTGACCGGTTTGTAGAGGATCCCAAACAGATAGTCAAAGTGGGACAGGTGGTCAAGGTGCGGGTTATGGAAGTCAATGAAAAACTGAAGCGCGTTAGTTTATCCATGCGATCGCACAGTAGTAATTAGCTCAGCTATCAGCTATCAGCTATCAGCTATCAGCTATCAGCTATCAGCTATCAGCTTATGGGCTACAGATGGTGCTTTTGAATCAAGCAAGTAAGCATTGGTTTAATCTCTGTTACATCAGCTGACGGCTGAACGCGCACGCGTGAGCTTTTAGCTCACGGCTGACCGCTAAATGCTTACGTAATTAGCAATCACCGCAGAAATATTGGGTATTTCTTGAACTTCGCTGCCATAATACAGGCAAAACAAGATCAGGCCAGAAATTATGAAATTCAGAATCTTAGGAATTACTGTACTGCTAGCCTCCTTAGGGTTAATCGCTCCTATCAATGCTGAACAGCGCGAGCAGTATCTACAACTCCTGCAAACTAAGGAATGTCGAAGCTGTGACCTGGTAAATTCTGACCTAGCCAGAGCTGATTTGAGGGAAGCAGACCTGAGATATGCTAACCTCCAGGGAGCAAATCTCAGTGGCGCTAACCTTTCTGATGCCATGCTCGAAAGTGCAGCAATGAGAGTTATTAATGGCACAGGGGCAACCTTCCGCAATGCCAACTTAGATTCAGCCTACGCCACAGGGGCCAACATGAGTCGCGCCGACTTCAGTGGTGCTAGCGTAGTGTGGGCAAATTTCATCAATGCTGACCTGAGTGGTAGTTCCTTTAGGGGTGCTGATCTAAGTAACACCACCTTTTTCAAGGCCAACCTCAATGGTGCTGATTTGAGTGGCGCTAACCTCACTAACGCTAATTTCATTAACGCTGATTTAACTAACGCTAACCTTGATAATGCTAACCTTACTGGTGCGCAACTTCCTAGGTAAATTAGGCACTCCTAAAGTGAATTAGCATTCAGCTTAATCGCTACGCGCACGCTACGCGAACAGCTATCAGCTATCAGCTAAAGGCCTTTGGCCACGCTACGCGAACAGCTATCAGCTAATGGGCCAGAGATGGTGCTACTTTAGCTTCTTATGGGCTATGGGCATGGTGCGCGAACAGCTTTTGAATAAAAGAGGTAAACATTTTAGCGTTGCTGAATTAAGGAATGAATGCGCGATCATCTGGTTTTATTAAAGCCCCCTAAATCCCCCAATTCTGGGGGACTTGTCTTGATGCAGTCGCTCATGGGGGAAACCCCCAAGACCGCGCTGCATCGCTTAAGAGTTTTGTTCCCCCCAATATTGGGGGGCTAGGGGGGCGAAACCATACCCATAATCAGCAACGCCAACATTTTTATATTCAAAAGCTGATAGCTGACGGCTGATAGCTGATGGCTGAATGCTTAACTATGGATTCTTATTGATACAGCCTGGTTTCTTAACATACTGACAAACGCGCTGGTGAAGGATAGCTCTTGTTCCCACTGGTCCGACTTTAAAGATGACCTTATCCTCGACTTGGCCTCCTGGTATGATCCTGACACCACAGATAGGACAGACTTGTGCGTTTTGTTCAGACATAGCTGTTGGTAAATGAACCTGATTGTTTCTTACCTAATATATAGCGCTCGCGGCAGGGAATAGGGAATAGCTCGGTTAAGTTGTTGTGCATTTAAACTATATAAGGGAGTGAAATCAAATAAAACAGATAGATCCCAGTCCCCTTTTGCCTTTTGCCTTTTGCCTTTTGCCTTTTGCCTTTTGCCTTTTGCCTTTTGCCATTGCTAAAACACATTTTAAATGCGTTTTAGCTTACCTATCCCTGGCGCTATCGCTTTTTCCCAATCAAACCACTACAAAGTTTACCAATTTACCGGGTACGACAATTACCTTCTTAATCTCCTTACCCTCTAGATATCGCTGTGCTACCTCAGATTCCCGAGCATAGGTTTCTAAGGCTGCCTTATCGGAGTTAGCGGGAACTTGAATAGTGCCGCGAGTTTTGCCTTTAATTTGAATAACCAAGGTAATTTCATCGGCTACTAAAGCATCAGGATCATACTCAAGCCACAGTTGATTGTGTATGGATGAGCTATGACCCAAACTATGCCAAAGTTCTTCAGCAATATGGGGAGCAAAGGGAGCGAGTAATGTAATCAAGGTTTCAATGCCTTCTTTATAGACCGGGGAGTCTTTACACTTAGCATCAGTAATTCCATTACTTAGTTTCATCAATTCCGAAACCGCTGTATTAAATTGATATTCCCCTTCTAAATCCTCAGTTACCTCTTTAATGGCGGTGTGAATAACTCGTCGTAAGTCTTTTTCCGGTTTAGTTAAATCACCATTAGACGGGCTAGGTTTAGTGCTACCATTAGCGGCGAAATCCGATACTAAACGCCAGACACGATTAAGGAAACGGAATTGCCCTTCTACATCAGCATCATCCCATTCCAAATCTTTTTCTGGTGGTGCTTTAAACAAGATAAACATCCTAGCGGTATCGGTACCGTATTTAGCTACTACATCTTCTGGTGCGACACCGTTGTATTTAGACTTAGACATTTTTTCATAGAATACCGCCAACGGTTCCCCAGTCTCTGGATCTTTAGGGTCATTGGGATCGATATCTACAACAGCGAAATATTTACCAGTTTTGGTATTTTTGTAAGCCGTATTCTGCACCATCCCCTGAGTTAGAAGACGTTGGAAGGGTTCATCAATGTTTAGTAAACCGCGATCGCGTAATACCTTAGTAAAGAATCGCGAGTAGAGCAAGTGCAAAATAGCATGTTCGATGCCCCCAACATACTGATCCACTCCCATCCAATCATTGGTTTTGTTGGAATCAAACACAGCAGAGTCATTCTTGGCATCGGGATAACGTAAGAAATACCAGGAGGAATCGATAAAGGTATCCATGGTATCGGTTTCCCGTTTAGCTGGTGTACCGCAATTGGGACAAGGTACATTCACCCAACTGTCTAATTGAGCCAAGGGAGAAAGACCACGTCCGCTAAAGTCCACATCTTCTGGTAACTCTACTGGCAGGTCTTGGTCTGGCACTGCCACTGCGCCGCAGTTAGGACAATGAATCACAGGGATAGGGGCACCCCAGTAACGCTGGCGAGAGATTAACCAATCTCGGAGGCGATACTGCACTCGGGCTTTCCCCCAGCCCTGTTGTTCAGCATACTCAATAATTCCGGTCTTGGCCTTGAGGGAATCCATGCCATTGAATTGGTCAGAATTCACCACAATGCCCGGTTCCGTGTAAGCCGCTTCTAGAGGAGTGTCATTAACTGTTTCGACATCATCTGAAGTTGGGACAATCACCACTTTGATGGGTAATTGCTTTTCCTGGGCAAACTTAAAGTCTCTGGTATCATGAGCTGGTACTCCCATCACCGCACCAGTACCATACTCATACAGCACATAGTCAGCAATCAAGATTGGGATTTCGTCCCCAGTGAAGGGATTAATGGCTTTACCACCAGTGGGAATCCCTCGCTTGGGCTTATCTTCTGCTGTCCGTTCTAGTTCACTTTGGTTACTGACTTCCTCAATGAAGGCTTCAACTGCAGCCTTTTGCTCAGGGGTAGTAACTCTTGCGGTCAAGGGATGTTCCGGTGCTAGCACCACATAGGTAACCCCATAAACCGTATCGGGACGAGTGGTGAATACACCAATTTTGTTATCTAATCCCTGATCTGAGCTGTCATCTAAGCCCACAATGGGAAATTCTAGATAAGCACCAACAGATTTACCAATCCAGTTGGCCTGCATCAGCTTCACCCGTTCTGGCCAACCGGTTAAGGTATCCAAGTCTTTGAGCAATTCTTCGGCATAGTCGGTAATTTTAAGGAACCACTGACGCAACAGTTTCCGTTCCACCTTGGCACCAGAACGCCAGGAACGTCCTTCACTATCCACTTGCTCATTAGCTAGCACGGTTTGATCAACTGGGTCCCAGTTCACTGCTGCTTCTTTTTGGTAGGCCAATCCAGCGTTGAAGAACTGTAAGAAAATCCACTGAGTCCACTTGTAATAGTCCGGCGAGCAAGTGGTTACTTCACAATCCCAGTCATAGGAGAGTCCGAGGCGCTTTAATTGCGATCGCATTTGGGAAATATTTTGGTATGTCCACTTAGCCGGATGAATCCCGCGAGCGATCGCAGCATTTTCTGCCGGTAATCCAAAGGCATCCCAACCCATAGGGTGAAGTACGCGATAGCCTTGCATCCGGCTTTTCCTGGCAATCACATCAGTAATTGTATAGTTACGGACATGACCCATGTGCAGGTTACCCGATGGATAGGGGAACATGGACAGAGCATAGAATTTCGGCTTGTCAGTTTCTGTGGGGGTTTGGTACAAGCCTTGCTCTTCCCAAATTTGTTGCCATTTTTCCTCTATCTCGGTGGGTTTGTATTGTGACTGCACAAGTGATACTCCTTGGGTTTGATTACGCGCTTTAGCTTACGTCAGTTCTTACTGTAGTTCAATTTTGGCACATTCGTTAGCCAATGCCTGATCTAGTATACTTCTTGCCGATGTAGGGAACAGGAAACTCAGAAGAGTGAATAGGTAACTTTGGAATTGGGAAAAAATACTGTTGACAGTATAACTATTAAAAATGCTCTTCACGGCTTATTAATTACGATGAATAAAAGCTCGAACGCTTATTCTACATTTTAGTTTTAATGTCACCCCGTCATCGTTGATTTATGCCCACATACTTAGTTTAAGTTGATGGTAAATATGGTTTGATTAAATCTATAAGCTCTTTAGTTCTCTGATTTGTCCCTAAATCATGAAGGTGATAAATCGAATCATAAAACATAGATTTATCGTACATAAAATCTTCTGGCTTACCAAGAATAAAAACCCCCTGACTTTGATAAAATTTTTCTATACTTTGAAAAAACTCTTGCTGTCTAGGTTCTTTATAAACCTCAAAGTAGATTGTATTTGGCCAAGTTGCTATAACGTTAATATTATGTTTTTTGCACCAATTTATAAATTTGATGATGCTACTCATTCCCTGACTTGAAGTTATAGATTCAGATATCTCATTGTTTGAAGTCATTTTGGCAATAGTTTGGATTTGTTTTTGGGTCATATCAGCTTTTCGATTAGCTGTTTCATCTCCATACTCATTAATAGTTGCAGACTGATTACCTGAATTCCTGGACTGAGGGGTTTGAAATTTAGCTACTATTCCCTGTTCCACACGCTCCAAGGATATTCCACTGATAAAACGAACTTGATCAATTAAATTCAGTGATAGTAAATATTTCGGATCCCGACTCAACACATAATCAATCAAGAGATTACTAGGTTTTCCATCATGTAGATAATGCCCATATTCTAGAGGAAGAAGAACTAAATCGCCAGGTTTGAGCCAGGAACGAGAACGAGTCAAGATGTAATCAGTACCAAGTGGAAAAGTTGTAGCTCCATTAAGACAACTTATGGACGTCTCTTTATGTATCTGACTACAGCTAATGCCAAATCTAGCATTTGAGGCAGCAACTATAACTAACTTAGGAGTGTCTATAGAGTTAGCCATATTGGACTTGATAGTGTACATTTCGTGAATCCCGCGAGAACTTTCTGTTGGTACACCAATTTGTAATAATACAGCGAACAGGAAAATTAAAGAGCTAATTAAAAATCCACAAAAGATTGATTTAAAATATCTTATGTAAACCATTTTTTTAAAAATTAAAGTACAAAAAATCACTTTCAGGTGCATTTAAAATAATTTTTATAGCAATAAATAAAAGCACTCCTATGATACCTCCAAATAATTGATTAGGTTGCCACTGCAACTTTTTCCATACTTGACTGTACCAATTTGAATAAGTTTTTACTACAGGTAGATTCAAGGCTGGCTTATACTGTTCCATCCATTGTTGATAGTTGGGTATTAGCCAGATAAATAAAAACAAAATTATCAGTAATTTTTTGTCTGGTAGCACAACTGATGCTGACAAAAATATACCATTTACGCCAAGCATTGTCTCTACGATTAAACTTGCACTCTCAAGATTATCTGCACGAAATAAAACCCATCCGAATACCACAGCAATAAACGTAATAAAACAACTAATAGTCCTACTCCACCAGTTACTCTTTTTTAAGTCATGTCCTAAGAATTTACGAAAAGATCGCCATTGATGATTGAGACATAAATAAACTCCATGTAACCCTCCCCACAAGACGAAAGTCCACCCAGCACCATGCCAAAGACCACCTAGCAGCATCGTAATTATTAAATTGAGATTGCGTCGCAATTCGCCTTTGCGATTACCACCGAGAGGAATATAGAGATAATCCCGCAGAAAGTTAGACAGAGTAATATGCCACCTACGCCAAAAGTCGCTGATGTTTACTGCTTTGTAAGGAGAGTTAAAGTTGAGTGGTAGCTTAATACCAAACATCCGTGCTGCACCGATAGCCATCTCAGAGTAGCCGGAAAAATCGAAGTAAAGTTGAAACGTGTAAAATAAGGCACCACTCCAAGCATCATAAAAGGTGAATAATTCTCCTGAAGCAGCAGCATTAAAGACTGGATTAGCATAAACAGCAGCTGTGTCAGCAATCAAGACTTTTTTGATTAATCCTATGGAAAAAATCGTGACACCTACCGTCATATCTTCAGGGTTAAACCGATAAATCGATTTATTGGCAAACTGAGGCATTACCTGTTTGTGATGGACAATTGGTCCGGCAATTAATTGTGGAAAAAAGGTAACAAAGAGGCAGTATTCTAAAAAGCTATAGTCTTGGGTTTCTCCTCGGTAAGCATCGACTAGGTAGGTAATTTGCTGGAACGTAAAAAAGGAGATAGCTAGGGGTAGTATAATTTGATTAAAATTAAATGTTTTACCTAGGATAAACCTGACATTGTCAACAAAAAAATTAGCATATTTGAAATAGCCAATGAGAGCCAAATTTACGGCAATCCCTAAAACGAGAAGTAATTTGGGGCTAACGGATAATATTAATCGTTTAGAAAGAGCAGAGCCAACGATATAATTAAAGAAGATGGAAAAAAATAGCAATGCTAAGTAGGGTGGATTCCACCAAGCATAGAATAACAAAGAGGCAGCAACCAAAAAAGCTATTGCTCCTTGATAATAGCCCTTTCTTCCTAGCATAAAAAAGAAGAACAGCGTCAGAGGTAAAAACAGAAAAATAAATTCTGGGGAGTTAAACAGCATGATAGAGTGATAAATTTAACGAATTGGGTATTGGTGATCCCAGTCACAATCAGGATTATCTTCCTGTAATATATCGAGGATGGATTCCGGGACAAATTCTTGATTCCTAATTTCCCGTAGCCCTTGGATGATGTCGGGCACAATCAAATAGTCCTCCATATCCCGACGAATCAAATCCCGGATGTATTCGCTAGGCGTTGCATAGACATCATTATCGCTTGTCCGCATATCAACATAGCGGCGTAGTTGATCGGTGAGCTGGATATTCAGGCTGCTGCTCATTGCGATTCTTGGTATGGGAAGAAACTTTTCATCACTCTAGCACCAATGGCATTAAACAAGAATATTTGCCATTTGCTACACAAGAGAAACAACATTCATTACCCATTAAGGTTAGGACATTTATAAGAGCAGGAAAAACTATTATAATCAGCTATTGCCTATTGCCTATTGCCTATTGCCTATTGCCTATTGCCTTGCGCGTAGCGCTATAGCTGATAGCTGATAGCTGATAGCTGATAGCTTACGACTAGATTTTTTGAGCAATCTGAAGAACAGACAGATAAGAAGTTTCGAGACTATTGCCCACTTCTACCTCTAGTATTTCCTTAATCCCTTGAAACAAAGACTCTCGCTGCTCAGGGTCTAAAGCTATATAAGGTGACAAAGTACTCAAAAGCGCTATATATTTATCAATACTATAGGTAACGTCACACACCAAATGTTCCGATACTAAGTCTTGGAATTTCCCGGAATTAATAACAGTTTCTGCAATTTTGCTGAGGTTCTGTTGATGAGTTTCTATCTCTTCACAGGGTTTCAGAGAGGGAGCATAAGTTTGATAGACCTGATTCAACAGTTGGCAAACCTCATAGTTAGGTTGAGGGGACGTATTCCATAGCAAAATCAGAAACCCATTATCTTTTAGAGCATCAGCTGTTTTTTGATACCGGATCTGTTTGGAAACCCAATGAAACGAAGTCGCTGCTAACACAGCATGGAATTTACCAGTTTCTAGCTGCCATTCTTCAAAGGTACTATTGATAAGTTCTACATCTGGATATTGGCTACAGTTATGTCGCGCTAGCTGGCAAGATTCCTCGCTAGGTTCAATAGCAACGATAGAGAAGCCCAAGTCAGCAAATGCTGTCGTAGCAATTCCCGGACCGCATCCCACTTCAAGAATAATCCCATCGGCAGGAAGTTGGGCTAACTCCACGGCACGGTTAATCAGTTGCTGAGGATAGCGTGGTCTGGCCTGGTCGTAAGCCTCGGCAACAGAAGAATACCAAGTTTTTTTCTTTTCCAAGTCTTTAGACTGGATAGCATTAAGTAGTTGTTTAATGTCTTTCATCTAGAATTTATCAATTGGGTGAGGTACCAAATTTTGGGGTTTAGGGAGCAGGGAGCAGGGAGCAGGGAGTAGTATTAAGAGTGTGGGAAGGGGAGAGTAGCCAAAAATATTGTGTACCTCATGAATATGATAATTGCTAGATTATGAGTGATTTGGTAGTGGGAGCAAAATGCTCCCTAATCAATAGAATAAATCATGCTAAAGCAGTGGACAAAACTAGTAACGCATATATAACATTGACAAAGGAATTGAAACAAAGCAATGTTTTTTCATTACCAAAAGTACCTATATAGTTGATTAACTTTTGCCTCTTGCCTTTTGCCTCTTGCCTTTCCTTAATGCTATAGTAACGCACCATTATTTAACGTTACCCTAGTCCAACTAACTTTTCGCTCAATTCCCACAAGCGTTTAGCTTTAGAATCATCCATTGCTTCATTAGAAACTTCTTGAACAAAGGACTTACGACCTTCTTTTTGTCGATTACCCCAGCTCCAGTAAACGCCGGATTTATTATAGTCAGGATCAGCAACTACTGTTGCTAGTCTATCCCCTGCTAATTCCTGGGATACATAGCCTCCAGTAATGTTTTTCTGGAACAATGGGAAGATTTTCTGGAACAGGGAATAGTGGTTGCGGAATAGAGCGGTTTCAGCAACACATCCCGGATAAAGGGAGTTGAAAACTATTCCGGTAGAGTCATGATAGCGCTGGTGCAGCTCTCGCATGGTCAGCATATTACAGAGTTTGCTGTCCTTGTAAGCTTTGCCAGATTTAAAGGCTTTGCCATTAATCATTGAGATCGGGGGTTTGAATCCTTCTTCAAAACCCTTGAGGTCTCCCAAGTCTGGAGGTGCTGGAATCGGAATCTTTCCTCCCAATTCCTTAGGATTAGCAGTGACAGTTCCCACAATCACTAGCCTTGGCTGGGAAGAGGATGAATTCTTCAAATCCTCTAGCATCAGATTACACAGGAGGAAATGACCGAGGTGATTGGTAGCAACACTCAATTCATATCCCTCGGGATTTCGCAACGGTTCCTTTAATAACGGCAGATAGATGGCAGCATTGCACACCAAGGCATCGAGGGTTCTGCCGGTTGCTCTGAAGGCATTCACAAACTGCCGGACACTAGCAAAGCTAGCTAAGTCAATATATAGGGCTGTATAGCTGTCTTTTGGTATTCCCACCTCTTGGGCAGCTTTTTCCGCTTTATCAAGATTCCGACAAGCCATCACCACATGCCATCCCCAGGTTTGGGCAAGAGCTCTGGCGGCTTGCAAACCAACTCCCGAGGAGGCCCCTGTAATAATGACCGTTGATTTATGATCGTTTTCCATTTTGTTTAAGATAGTATCTTTGATCGTAACTTTCTTAGGCTCTCACAATAAGTTGCGATCAAAAATAGTATCTTCGGTTACAGGTAGCCAGTTACAGGTTGAAGGTTGAAGGTTACAGGTTACAAGGTTGAAGGTTGAAGGTTGAAGGTTACAGGTTGAAGGTTACAGGTTGAAGGTTGAAGGTTGAAGGTTGAGGGTTACAGGTTGAGGGTTACAGGTTGAAGGTTGAAGGTTACAGGTTACAGGTTACAGGTTACAGGTTACAGGTTCTAAGCTTCAACTGGTTAACTTTAAACCGCTTAACCTTCAACCGCTTAACCTTCAACCGGTTAACTTTAAACCGCTTAACCTTCAACTGCTTAACCTTCAACCTTCAACCCCCTTCAACCTTCAACCCCCTTCAACCGCCTTCAACCTTCAACGGTGAAAAACCTTCAAGCTGTTGCAACTTGACCACATTACCAATGACTGCGATCGCAGGAGCCGAAAACTGTGTTTCCTCAACCTGAGCCACAATGGTCTCTAAGGTGCCAACCAACTGTTCGGAGTCAGGTCGTGTGCCCCAGCGAATCAGCACTACTGGTGTTTGGGGATTTAATCCTGCCTCACACACTTCGGTCACAATCCGAGGCAGATTATGAACTCCCATATAAATCACAATGGTTTCTGAGCCATTTGCGATCGCATTCCAATTCACCTGAGGTCGATACTTACCCACTGATTCATGACCTGTGACAAAGGTGACGGAAGAACTATAATCCCGATGGGTCAATGGAATTCCCAGATACGCTGGTGCTGCAATTCCTGAAGTTATCCCTGGTACCACCTCCACTGGCACCCCTGCCGCGATCAAATCCCCCATTTCCTCACCACCACGACCAAATACAAAGGGGTCTCCCCCTTTCAGCCGCACCACCACTGGATGAGAGTGAGCCTTCTCAATCAACAGCTGAGTTGTCTGTTGCTGCAACATGGAATGACGACCCCTGCGCTTTCCAGCATTAATTTGTTCCGCCTGGGGATTAATCATCTTCAACACTTGCGGACTAACTAGGGCATCATAAACTACCACATCTGCAAACTCTAATAACCCCTTTCCCTTCAAAGTCATCAATCCCGGATCTCCAGGACCTGCGCCAACCAAATACACCTTACCCAAACATTTCTTGGTCACTACCTTCGAGTCTTTGATGTCTTCGTGGTTCATTTCTACCTAATCCCATCCATAATCACATCAACCAATGCCTCACTAACCCCAATTGGTTTGCCGAGAGTCAACTGCACTTGAGGGAACTTCTGCTGTATCTCCAGTAAGATTTGTGCGATCGCATCGGTAATTCCTCCTTCAAACAGAAAATATGCCAAAATGGCAATCCTTTTTGCTCCAGACTCTGTTAGTATGGAGACCTGCTCCCAAAGGGACGGCTGTACTGACCAGTAGGCCGCCACAGCCCCCAACTGGTTAGCTACAGCCCCCGTTTCTTCTTGACCCCCAGGGCGGCTCGTTCCATGGGACAACAAAATCTTGGCATCGCCCTCTAGCTTTGCCCATTGATTTGTCAACAGCCTCACCAAAGCCGGGTTAGCTCCCAAATGAGGCAGTAGATGAATCACCATTTCACTACCTAAGTTCTGTTGCGCCAGAGATACTTGCCAAGGAATATCCTCCATGACATGTACTCCCCGCAATAGGAATAGGGGCAATAGTTTCAATTCCTTACAGCCAGCCCCTTTAGCGAGCTGAGCAAATCGGACAATTTGCTCATGTAGGGGTATATCAGCTAGTTCTAAAGTGGCTGTACCTACCAAAGGTTGACTGGAAAGACCGTTAGCGGTTAACAGATCACCGTCACCACTGCTGCCCTGTGGTGAGATTTTCGGTAAGATTGTCTGTGTAGCCCTAGCTTCTGAGGAGGCTAGTCGAATTCGCAGCAACTGAGCCAATTGTTCCATAGCCTGCTGGGGACGCAGGTCATGACTGCCATGGGAGATTAACAGATACGCAGATGAGCTTGACAACGGTATACTGAACTACCTTGATCGAATGTGTTAAATAATACTATCTTCCCTAGAGAGACAATTTTGTATAAAGTATTTCTAAAGAATGTTGCATTGTGCTAATTTCCTTGCTAGAGCACCAGCATGATGCCACCAGTCAAATCCTCCAACCCAGCGCGGTGATGGCAAATGTCTTAGTGGGGCTTGGAGTTGGAACTCTAAGGCTTGATCTCGAAGATGAGAGTTGTGAAGGGGTCAGCTGATGGGGATTGGCCGTAGGCCACGCTACGGGAACGAAAAACCTATAGTAACGAAAGTTGTTAGTTATAGCGCTACGGGCTGGGAATAGGGAAGATTCCTGTTATAAAACTCCCCCAAGCCGAAAACCCCGTCACAAAGCGAGCGGGGATGAAGGCTGGCAGCGACTTTAGTCGCCGTGAGAAAAATATCTTGGAAAAATCCGAAATTTTAGTCTGAGTGTTGTAGAATAAATTAGAAAGCAGTTGAGGTCGAAACTGATGATTATCTTAGAGTTCAAAGCCAAAGGTAAAAAGCACCAATACTCTGCGATAGATGAGGCTATTCGTACAGTTCAATTCATACGTAATAGTTGTCTCAGGTATTGGATGGACAACAAAGGGGTTAACAAGTTTGACCTTAACAAATATAGTGCTGTTCTCGCTAAGAGATTCCCTTTTGCTAATGAGCTTAACTCTACCGCTCGACAGTCTAGCGCTGAAAGAGCATGGTCATCAATCCTTCGCTTTTTCGACAACTGCAAGAAGAAAGTACCTGGAAAAAAGGGCTTCCCAAAGTTCCATAAAAACTGCAGAACAGTTGAGTATAAGCAGTCGGGATGGAAGCTATCCCCTGATAAAAAGTCAATAACCTTTAGTGACAAAAAGGGAATTGGAAAGCTCAAGCTTAAAGGTAAATGGGACTTTTGGCGCTTTGACAAGAAACAAATTAAGCGGGTTAGGATAGTTCGACGGGCTGACGGGTATTACATTCAGTTTTGTGTTTCAGTTGATATCAAAGAACAACTGGAGCCTGCTGACGCCACTATTGGCCTAGATGTTGGATTAAAAGATTTCTATACTGATTCTAGAGGAAATACTGAACCTAACCCTAGGTTTTACAGAACGGTAGAAAAACGCTTAAAGTTTCGTCAACGTCGAATTTCCCGAAAAAAGAAAGGCTCTGCTAACCGTAAGAAAGCTATTAATAGATTAGGCAGAACGCACCTTAGAATAAGTAGGCAACGTGAAGAACACGCGAAGAGACTCGCGCGTTGCGTAATCCGGTCTAACGACCTGGTCGCCTATGAAGACCTAGGAGTTAAAAATCTGGTGAAAAACCACTGTCTGGCCAAGTCTATTAATGATGCAGGTTGGTATCAATTTAGGAAATGGTTAGAGCATTTTGGCGAAAAGTTTGGTAGGGTCACTGTTGCAGTGAATCCTGCCTACACTAGCCAGAATTGTTCCAACTGTGGCGAAGTAGTCAAAAAATCATTGTCAACCAGAACTCACACCTGCAAGTGCGGTTGCCAACTGGATAGAGACCACAACGCTGCGATCAACATCCTCAAAAGAGCCTTGGGTACGGTGGGGCACACCGGAACCTGGATCTTAGATCCGAACGCTGGGGGAGATCTGACCTCTACTGTGATTGGTGCAAACCTGTCACAGCAAGTCGGGTCGTTGATCCAAGAATCCCCGCGTCTTTAGACCGGGGAGTGTCAAGAGTTCCCTGTTCTGAGTTGCCTGTTCAACACTTATGGGATAATTGATCGCTCTTTATCTTACTTATTGCTAAATTTCAATTTCTAGTTCACATTGACTGAATACATAATTAATTGCTGAATACAGTCTCTCTAAATCAGAAATTGTATAATTGTTAATTTCTCTAGTATAGAGATTCCCTTTTAGTTTACCAAACTGCCAAACTTGACCATTAGAAACAATTCCAAATATAGTTTGCTCAGATTGGTCATTAAGCTTTTGAATTGCCACCATTTCTGCTAAACATTGACCCCACCCTTTAATAAAATCATCCTTTTTGGCTTCTACAGCTACAAAATAGGGCTTTTCAAAGATTTGTTTACCAAGGGGTGACCGCTTTGCTAAAATATAATCCGGTATTCCCGTGAGCTGTTGATCATAGGTTATTGCTTTATGACTCCACAGCGTAAATTTATCTCGATACTGTCTGTATACTTCTTTTAAGAGTGGAAAAATAATCGTCTCACAAATAGCATACTCTGACTCTTCAACGGTAAATTCTCGAAGACAAAACTCTAAATCTTCTTTAAACGCTTCTCTGATTACAGTGTCAGTTTCCAGGATATAATTCGTTTCAGTAGCAGTAATCGTAAATTCTTTAAGGACTTCGCCAATCGTTTTATAAGAATCAAAGGACATGAGGGAATCGGGAATTTAGAATGCGCGAATTTAGAATTTAGAATTTAGAATTGGGAATCGGGAATCGGGAACAGGGAATCGGGAATTGGGATTAGCCACGATAACACCACACTCCCCATCACCCCATCACCCCATCTTCCC
>WTKN01000088.1 GCA_011524395.1 Moorena sp. SS36440bin_2 | reverse complement strand
GAATACCCTATGTTTCCATTGAACGGACTCCAGAACAGATTATTAATGGCACCACCGTATTGGGTACAGCCGAAAATCAAGTCGATTACTTCTCCTTCAGTATCACCACTAGCAACAGTCGAGCTATTTTCGACATCGACAATGGCTTTACAGGGGAAGACGACAGCGTAGATACCAGGATTTTCCTGTTTAATCAAGGTACAGGAGAATTATTAGAGGTCAATGAGGATTCTTTGGCTACTGATGGTGCCGGTGGCAGTACAGCAGTCTTTGGAGATTTTACCTTCGACTCCTTAATTGATACCACCATCACCTCCCCAGGGTTTTACTTACTCGCAGTCGGTGCCTTCGGCTCTGATGGTAGCAATAATGCATTGATTGAAGGTCCAACTCCACAAGTGGGGGAGACTTACACCTTGCAAGTGTCTCTACAAAACCAAGGTACTGAGGGAGTCTCGTTACCGGAAAACCCATTCAATCCGGCTAACTTTAATCCGAATGTGGAAGCCAAGAGCAGCTTATTTTCCGAATCTAGAGGCACAGGGGATGGTGGTAGCTTAACCATTAATACCGACAAATTGATACTTAACAATGGTGGCAAAATTTCCACCGATACCTTTGATGCTGGTGGTGCTGGCAATATTACCTTAACTATTGGCTCATTGCTGGAACTGAATGAATCAACCTTAATCTCAAGCATTACCCGGGGTAGTGGCAATGCTGGCACAATCGTGGTTGATACCAAAAAATTGCACGCCATCGGGGGTATTCTAAATACCAGCACCTTCAGCTCCGGTAATGCTGGTGAAATTACTACTAATGCCACAGAATCGGTCATCCTGGAAGGAACAAGCCTTGAAGAGCTTGGGAAAATCAAGAGCGACGCTGAATCTGGAGCAACTGGGAATAGCGGGAGGGTGGTTGTTGAGACTCCAATTTTGCAATTGCGTGATGGCTCTCAGATCAGTTCGACTAATCGGGGTAATCGTGCTGGGGGCAGTCTAATAGTTAGAGCTAACTTAGTCGAAGCCACTGGTACCTCACCTGATAGTGTATTTCCCACGGGTTTGTTCACAAATACACTTGGCTCTGGCACTGGCGGTAATTTAATCATTGAAACCGAGCGTTTACTTGTTAGTGATGGAGCACAATTTAGCTCTAATGCCTCTGGAGATGGGGATGCTGGAAATATAACAATATATGCCTCGGAGTCGGTAGATGTGATTGGCACTGATGCTAGTAACCTATTCAGTAGTGGCTTATTTACTAGTGGAGCAGTTTTTGGTACTACTAGGGAGGAAATTGCTGGGAAGGGGGGCGATCTAGTAATTGAAACTGGGCGTTTGCGAGTGGCTGAAGGGGGACGTCTCTTAGCCTCTGCCGTTGGTTCTGGGGATGCTGGCGATATTACCATTCGGGCCAATGAGGTCGAGGTCAGTAATTCTAAAGTAGATTTTACTGGCTTTATCAGTCGTATTTTTGTTTCCGTGCGTCCAGGAGCCACTGGCGATGGCGGTGAATTAACCATAGATGCTGAACGGTTGCACATCTTGGATGGTGGACAGGTGATTGCTTCTAGCTTCGGGGATGGTGAAGCTGGGGATATCATCCTCAATGTTAATGACATAGAAGTCACTGGTATTTCAGAAGATGGTCAGTTTCCTAGTCGCATTGCGGCCTTCTCTGAGGAAAACTCCCCTGCGGGTAATGTGACCATTACCAGCAACAGCTTGAGAGTTCGCGATGGTGCCGAAATTTCGGTCAGTGCTCGTGGTAATGGGGAGTTAGCTGAGGCCGGTGATCTCAGCATTACTGCACTTTCGATTCTATTAGAGCAGAGCGCTACCCTTTCTGCGGAAGTCAGTGCTGGGGATCTCGGCAATATTATCCTCGATTCCGACCTAATCTTGATGCGCGATCGCAGTAATATCACTACCAATGCCCAAGGTACTGCCACTGGCGGTAATATTACTATCGATACTGACTTGCTAGTTGCCCTAGAAGATAGCGATATCACGGCCAATGCTCAACTCGACTTTGGCGGACGAGTGATTATCAATGCCTTAGGCATTTTTGGGACTGAATTTCGAGAAGAACTTACTCCAGAAAGTGATATTACCGCCTCTTCCCAACTCGGAGCTGCCTTTAGCGGTACTGTGGAAATTAATGCACCTTCTGCTGACCCTAGTGCTGCATTATTCGAGCTACCGTCCACTTTTGTTAATCCCAAACTTCTAGTTGCCACTGGTTGCGGTACTGATGAGGGCAATCAATTTACCGAATTTGGCCGGGGTGGCTTACCCACAGACCCCACTCAACCTCTTGTAGGTGAAACCCTGTGGATGGATTTACGGCCATTACCTCGCCACACCGCTCGCCGCCGGAAAAATCACAATCGTGATCATGCTGCTAATGCTGCTAATCCAGGTAACTCGCGTCCGTCTAGAATTGTTGAAGCTAATCGCTGGATTGTTAATAAGGACGGAGTGGTCGAGTTAGTGGCTGATTCACCTCAGTCGAATCCGTTCATTTCCTGGTTTTCTCCTTATTATTGCGTCAGGTAAAACCCGACACCCCACACCCCACACCCTAATCCCTACTCCCCACACCCCACACCCTACTCCCTACTCCCTAAAAATCCTCTACCATCCATTCTGAAGACCGCTCACCTAGTTCGATCGGAATACTGACCACTTTCCCCAGTCGTGGACGCTCACGGGTGTTGTTAATGAATTGTTGCACCTGGCTGGCTCCTCCCCAACCTTGGATATAGTTGGCTACTGTATCTAAATGCTCTAGGTACTCAGCTTCAGAAAGGGGGAAGGATTGCTGCTCTAGATACTTCCACATAATCTGAACAAAGATTTTCCCTTGAGTCCTCCGAATCTGGATGTCATAGGAGCGTCCCCACTTATTGAGCAGGAGTTGGTGCAAGTCCTGTCCTGTCATAGCCTCTTGCCCTAACTTCATATTTACATTTCGTTACAAATACAACGCTTCTTAACTTTATGATAAAGCGTAAAAGAATGTAATAATACTTATAGTTCAAGCCGTTAATCCTTATATTGCAGGGATTTGGGCAACCCTGTCCAGTGGTTAAATTACACTACAGTTAGAAAAACAGGGTTCAAAAAATTCTGGTAATTTTCCCAGAATTGTAAAAAAAGTATACCTTTAGGCGTTCAGTTATGGCTCAAGCTTCTGGCTCTCCAGACGTTCCAGATATGGGGCGTCGCCAATTTATGAACCTCTTGGCGTTTGGGACAATTACCGGCACATTTGTTGGAGCTCTGTACCCAATCGTTAAGTATTTTATCCCCCCATCCAGTGGTGGGGCTGGTGGTGGTGTCACAGCTAAAGATGCTTTGGGCAATGACATCAGTGTCAGCGAGTTTTTAGCTAGTCACAATGTAGGCGATCGCACCCTGACTCAAGGTCTCAAAGGGGATCCCACCTATGTGATTGTTACTGAAGATCAAGGTCTTGAGGCTTACGGTCTCAACGCGGTTTGCACTCACTTAGGCTGTGTTGTGCCTTGGAATGCTAGTAAGAACCGGTTCATCTGTCCTTGCCATGGATCCCAGTATGACAATACTGGCAAGGTAGTACGGGGACCAGCGCCTTTGTCTCTAGCTTTGGCCCACGCCACGGTAACAGAAGACGACACCCTAGTCTTCAGCACCTGGAAAGAAACTGACTTCCGCACTGGTGAAGAACCTTGGTGGAGTTAATTGCTTTAGTCTTTAGTCCTTAGTTTTTAGTTAATTGACTAGTGCTAATCAACCATTAGCAATTAACAAGTTGCAATTTTTAAATTACCAATTTTTGAGTTTTTTGGCTTAGTGATGAGAACACCTGATGTATCGGTGATGGTTAACCGTGGCAAGGGGATGATTGCCAGAGCTATCGTTTTGGTTGTGGCAGCTGTGGCCCTTTTCTTTGCCAGTGATCTGGCAGTTCCCCAGTCAGCTGCTGCCTATCCCTTCTGGGCACAGGAAACTGCTCCAGCAACCCCTCGTGAAGCCACTGGCAAGATAGTTTGTGCTAATTGTCACCTAGCAGAGAAACCGACAGAAGTGGAAATCCCCCAATCGGTACTGCCAGATACTGTATTTGAAGCTGTAGTTAAAATCCCCTATGACCTAGAAGCACAAGAGGTCTATGGTGATGGTTCTAAAGGTGGCTTACAGGTCGGTGCCGTAGTGATGTTACCCGAAGGTTTCAAGATTGCTCCTCCTGACCGGATTCCGGAGGAAATGCAAGAAGAAACCGAAAACATGTACTACCAACCTTACAGCGAAGAGCAGGAAAATATAGTACTCGTTGGTCCTCTACCAGGTGAAGAGTATCAAGAAATTGTATTCCCAGTTCTGTCTCCTGACCCGAGAACTGAGAAAGGTATCTATTTTGGTAAATACCAGCTTCATGTCGGTGGTAACCGGGGACGCGGTCAGGTTTACCCCACTGGAGACCTGAGCAATAATAATGCCTTCAATGCTTCTGCCACTGGTGAAATTACCAAAATTTCCTTTGAAGAGTATGTTGGCTACGACGTCACTATCAAGACAGCAGACGGCGAGACTGTCGTTGATACAGTTCCCCCTGGCCCAGAGTTACTGGTTGCTGAAGGAGATCAGGTAGTATCAGGACAACCTCTGAGTACTGATCCTAATGTTGGTGGATTTGGTCAAAGGGATGTAGAAGTCGTCTTACAAGACCCAGCTCGGATTAAGTGGTTGATGCTATTCATCGGCGCGATTATGCTATCTCAAGTGTTGCTAGTTATTAAGAAGAAGCAAGTTGAGAAAGTACAAGCTGCTGAAATGAATTTCTAGTATTAAGTGGCTGGTTTAGAGGTCACAAAGCCCGTTTGTATCTAGGTTGTAAACACAATTATTGGCGAAAAAGGCAAGAGGCAAGAGGCAAAAGGCAAGAGGGTAAAGAGATCCTCAGTTTTATTGTCCAATAACAAAATCCTTGCTAGGTTTACATCTCATTTATAAACGCGCTTATTGCGATAGTTATTGGTTAAAGGTTGACAGTTGATAGTCTTGGGGTACATAGTTGTTTCCCTTGGCTATCAATGGTCAACCTTTATTTATTTAGGGAGTCGGGAGTCGGGAATCGGGAATAGAAATATAGCAATCCTAACTAAAAACGGGAGAGGCTCTGATCCTTACAAAAAAAATAGAAAAGGATGAACAAGCAATGAATAATAGTGACTTGTATGATCAGGATTTCGTTCTGTGGACTGAGACAACTTGCCAGCAACTCAAAACAAGAAACTTTGATGACTTGGATATAGACAATTTAATTGAGGAGATAGCATCCTTAGGACGAAGGGATAGACGAGAGCTTCAGAGCAGACTTAAAGTTTTGATGGAACATTTGCTGAAAAGGCAGTACGTAGATTCAGAGCCTGATTATCGAGGCTGGGAAAATACCATCGATGAACAAAGAGAACAGATTAATCTTCTGTTGTCTGAATCTCCTAGCCTCAAGCCTTATCTTGAATCGGTCTTTTCGGATTGCTACAGATATCCACTAAAGAAGGTGAGCAGGAATTATCCATCTGTTAGTTTCCCGCAGAATTGTCCTTTTACTTCTGATATTTTAGATCAAGATTGATCTAAAATATGCGATTGGCCGTAGGTCACGCTACGCGAACGCACTATAATAAAGTGTCGTTATGATTGGGATTATTAGTTTTAATATCTGCCTATATGAGTGTTTTTGAACGTTCTAAGCACCTCTATGTATCTCCTGATTTTGATAAAATCATAAAAGACACAATTCGCTTTTTTAATCAAACTCCAGTTCATACACTTCCGGTCTAAGAGCATTTTTTAAAATGTCTAAAATTTCGTGCTTAGAGCTATTTGCTGGCGCGGGGGGTCTAGCCACAGGTATTCGGCTATCTGGAGTCCAACATAAAGCTTTTATTGACTGGAATAAAAATGCCTGTCAAACCTTATCCCATAACTACAGTGACAAGCTTGTTCACAATATAGATATTCGTGAATTCGATTTTAATCAGTTTGGTTATGTAGACATGATTGCAGGTGGACCTCCCTGTCAGCCATTTTCCATGGGGGGTAAGCATAAGGGAAATAGGGATCAACGAGATATGTTTCCCTATGTTTGTAAAGCAATAACTACTTGTATTCCTAAAGTTTTTATCTTTGAAAATGTCAAAGGTCTTCTGAGAAAATCCTTTGCAAGATATTTTGACTACCTTATTTTAAGATTGATTTATCCTGATGTTGACCGGAAGGATTGGGAAGACTGGGATGATCATCTGAGGATACTGGAACAAATCCATACCTCAGGTAAGTATAACGGCATTAAATACAAGGTGGTTTTTCGATTAGTTGATGCCGCCGATTATGGCATTCCTCAACGCCGGGAACGGGTGTTCATTGTTGGCATCAGAGAAGATTTAACTATCCAATGGTCTTTCCCGAAAAAAACTCATTCTCTCGATGGCTTACTTTGGTCACAATTCGTTAGTTATGATTATTGGGAGAAGCATGGAATCAAGCCTTCAACCACTGAAAATCTAGATAAACGAACTCAGCAACGAGTTAATCGGCTAAAGCAACAACTCACTCTATTCACGCCATCGTTGAAACCCTGGAAAACAGTTAGAGACCAAATTGGAAAACTGCCAGAACCTGATTCATTAGGTAGTTTTGACCTTGAGCATGTCTTAAGAAAGGGAGCAAGAATTTATCCTGGACATACTGGCAGTTACATTGATATGCCTTCCAAAGCTCTAAAGGCAGGAGATCATGGTGTACCTGGAGGAGAAAATATGATTCGTTATCATGATGGTCGAGTCCGCTATTACACCACTTATGAAGCTAAGCGCATCCAGACTTTCCCAGATAATTATAAAATTTTCGGCTCATGGACAGAAGCAATGAGGCAGATAGGCAATGCTGTACCTGTAGAACTAAGTCACCATATCGCTGATTCTTTAGTTAAGGTTATCTGTAAGCATTCAGCCGTCAGTGGTCAGCCGTGAGCTAGAAGCTCACGCTACGTGAACAGCTTAAAATAAACCTCGTTCGTGGCACAGGCTTTGGCCTTGGCCTTTAGCTGATAGCTGATAGCTGATAGCTGATAGCTTACAAAAAAAATAGCCGTAGAAATAATATCCACAGCTATTTCAGTAAACACTATGTCATGTCTCTCACTTTCCGAATCAATCCGGATGTGATCCTATTTCATTGGGCAAAGGCCAAGCTACGCAAACAGACCGGAGCCTTTGCCGGGGGGAAACCCCCCCAGAAATTTAACCTAACCTATTAACGCCAAGTCGAATACTTGGTTGCAAAACTAATTACTTGCCCTGGAATTCCGGTTGGCTGCAAAGGGCTCCAGTCGGAAACTGACCCATACCCGAGTGCAGAAAGGGAGTAAATAGTCTTGGTGACTCCTTCAGGAGAGCCTTTAATGTACTTAATACGTTGTTTCTTTTGCTTAGACTCATCAGAATTATTGTTTTGATTCGGGATAAAGTTTTGATATGAAATCCGGCTAAATAGTTACTGTTAAGCCTTGGCATCCTGCCACCAGT
>WTKN01000142.1 GCA_011524395.1 Moorena sp. SS36440bin_2 | reverse complement strand
TAGATCTTTCCCGACTCACTCTATACAATAAGTCTACACCCGGATTTGATATAATTGGTGGTGAGGTTACTATTCCTGGTGGTGTTCTAGGTGCATTGGATGGACGGATTGAGCTGGGGGGTGTAGGTGCTAATGGTGTGGTGAACCTGACCCCAACCAATACGAGTTTTGTATTGGATTATTCAGCAGTTCCAGCGTTTCAGGATATTAGTTTGTCCGAGAGTGCTTTTGTTATTACCAGTGGCGAAGGTGGTGGCAGTATCCAGGTGCAGGGGAGTAATGTTAGTTTACGCGATCGCTCTTTTGTTTTTGCGAATACCGAAGGGAGTGGCAGTGGCGGTGGGATAGTAGTTGAGGCTTCTCAGTTGAGTATTGAGGGTGGTTCTCGGATAACTACGGATGTAACTGGCTCAGGGCAGGGCGGAGATTTGACAGTGAATGCCACTGAATCTGTTCGACTAATTGGTGTATCGCCTGATGGTACTCTCAGCTCTTTGGGAGCCAACGTTTTTCGAGGAGCAACAGGAAATGGGGGAGATGTGAGTATTACCACTGGGCAGTTAATTGTCTCTGATGGAGCATTTGTTTCAGCTGACACTTTTGGTGAAGGGGACAGCGGAAATTTGACTGTGGATGCCTCCTCTAGGATTCAAATGATTGGTACAACAGCCAATGGTCAGTTTCCCAGCGGCTTGTTTTCTCAAACTGTAGGGACAGGAAATGCCGGAAATGTGAGTATTACCACTGGGGAGTTAATGGTCTCTGATGGAGCACAAGTTAATGCTAACACTTTTGGTGAAGGGGATGGGGCAAGCTTAAGTGTCAATGCCTCCTCTAGGATTCAACTGATTGGTACAACAGCCGATGGTCAGTTTGCCAGCGGCTTGTTTTCTCAAACTGTAGGGACAGGAAATTCAGGAAATGTGAGTATTACCACTGGGGAGTTAACGGTTTCTGATGGAGCAGTTGTTTCAGCTGGGAGTTTTGGTGAAGGGGATGGGGGAAATTTGACTGTTAATGCCAACTCTAGTGTTCAAGTGATTGGTACCTCAGCCGATGCTATGATTCGCAGCGGCTTGTTTTCTCAAGCTAATTCAAGAGCAACAGGAAATGCAGGAGATTTAACTATTACCACTGAGAAGTTAATAGTCTCTGATGGAGCATTTGTTTCAGCTAGGACTTTTGGCCAAGGAAATGCAGGAGAGTTGAAGATTACCACTGGGCAGTTAATAGTCTCTGATGGAGCACAAGTTTCAGCTAGCACAAGAGCTCAAGGGAACGGCGCAAATTTGACTGTGGATGCCTCTGAATCTGTTCAACTTGTTGGTACCTCAGCCTCGGGTGAGTTTTCCAGCGGCTTGTTTGCTCTAACTCAAGGGACAGGAAATGCCGGAGAGTTGAAGATTACCACTGGGCAGTTAATAGTCTCTGATGGAGCAGTTGTTTCAGCTAGCACAAGAGGTGAAAGGAACGGGGGAAAGTTGACCGTGAATGCCTCTGAATCTGTTCAACTTGTTGGTACCTCAGCCGATGGTCGGTTTCCCAGCCGCTTGACTACTCAAACTGAAGGGACAGGAAATGGGGGAGATGTCAGTATTACCACTGAGCAGTTAATTGTCAAAGATGGAGCAAGAGTTTTAGCTAATACTTTTGATGAAGGGGACAGCGGGAATTTGACAGTGGATGCCTCATCTACGGTTCAAGTGATTGGTACCTCAGTCGATGGTCGGTTTAGCAGCGGCTTGTCTGCTCAAGCTAATCCAGGCTCAAAAGGAAATGCCGGAGAGTTGAAGATTACCACTGGGGAGTTAATCATCTCTGATGGGGCACAAGTTTCCGCTAGCACTTTTGGTGAAGGAGATGGGGGAAATTTGACAGTGGATGCCTCATCTACGGTTCAACTGATTAGTACAACAGCCGATGGTCGGGGTGTCAGCGGCTTGTTTACTCTAACTGAAGGGACAGGAAATGCTGGAAGGTTTTTGAAAATTACCACTGACAAGTTAATCATCTCTGATGGAGCACAAGTTTTAGCTGGCACAAGGGGTCTTGGGAATGGGGGAAATTTGATTGTGAATGCCTCATCTACGGTTCAACTGATTGGTACCTCAGCCTCGGGTGAGTTTTCCAGCGGCTTGTTTACTCAAACTGAAGGGATAGGAAATGCCGGAGAGTTTTTGAAAATTACCACTGACAAGTTAATCATCTCTGATGGAGCAGGTATTAGTGCTAGAAGCACTCAACCGAGAACTTTAGCAGGCGAAGTAAAGATTAATGCCAATTCCATCTTCCTTGACAACAATGGCAGGATCACCGCAGAAACAGCAGCAGGAGAGAACAGCAATATTGACAACAGCAATATTAAACTCTTTTCCCGTGACATCCGACTCCTCAACCGAAGCTTGATTCTAACTGACGCTAAGGATACAACCATTGGGGGAAATATCACAATTAATACTGATACCCTAGTCGGTCTAGGAAATAGCGACATCACCGCCAATGCTGACCAAGGTTCAGGAGGTCGTGTTGAGATTAATGCCAAAGGCATCTTTGGTTTAGAGTTTCGAGATGACCTCACTCCACACAATGACATCACCTCCACCTCCAATCTTGGCTCATCTTCCAACGGTGAGGTAATTCTCAAAATCACCCAGGTAGACCCCACCTCAGGCTTAAACGAATTGCCAGGAATCCTGGTGGATGCAGAAGCTATCCTGGCCAATGACCTTTGTGGCTTTGAGAATGATCGGATTGCTGGGGGCAGTTCCTTTACCATTACCGGCAAAGGCGGTTTACCACCAACTCCAGAAGATCCAGTGATTAATGCCCACAGAACAGTCAGATGGCGAACTCGCCCCAGGTTACCCAGCACCAGACAACCATTACAAGCCCAAGCCAAGACCGAAGGCCAGGCTACGGGAACAGTCAGACCCCGTCAAGACAAAAAAGTGATTATCGAAGCCCAAGGCTGGGTAGTAGCAAAGGATGGCACCATTATTCTGACAGCGCAACCATTTAACGGGACTCCTGTGGAGCAGATATTTCCCAATCTTGATTGTCATGCGGGCAAAGGGAATAGGGAGCAGGGAGCAGGGAATAGGGAGGAGTAATGTAGCATTTTTATTTCATAGGTGAACATACTCTGTTAAAGAAAGGCAAGAGGCAACAGGCAAGAGGCAAGAGTTAATCAACTATATAGGGATTTTTGCTAATATCAAAAACGGGAATTATTGTCTTGATGCAGTCGCTTTTTATAATTGATTTATAAATGCTATTATAGTTAACTATTTCAGGATTGAAATAATCAACTATTATTACTATTATCTATTCCCTGTTCCCTGTTCCCTGTTCCCTGTTCCCTTTTGTATTACTATGAAAAAACTATCATTTCTAATTGCGATCGCATTAACATGCTTCTTGCCATCGGGTAAAGCATTATCAAATTCTCCAGCCATCACAACCGATTCCCAATTCCCGTTCCCCTCCTGGGAGGGGTTAGGGGTGGGTTTCGATTCCCTAGACCAACAAGCCCAACACCTCTATGAAACTGGTCAATACCAAGAGGCTATCCCGTTGTTGGAGCAAATTATTAGTAACTACAGCGATAGTGGGGACATTATTGGTGAAATTAATTCCTTAGTCAATCTCGCGTTAGTGTATCAAAGTTTGGGAAACCTAGACCAAGCTCAAGAAACACTCTCCCAGGGTTTTAGCAAACTATCAAAACTTGATAGTACCAAAGAACGTCAACAATTACAAGCCCAAATATTAGAAGTTCAAGGACAAGTCTACTTATCTCTAGGTCAAGGGGAAAAAGCTTTATCGACTTGGCAGCAAACGAGTGCTATCTATCAAGAAATCGGGGACTTAACTAGATTAACAGAAAGTCAGATTTACCAAGTCCAAGCCTTACGAGTCTTAGGGTTGTATAATCAAGCCACTAAAACCTTAACTGAAATCCAGGAAACTCTCCAAAACCAACCGGATAGCGCCCTGAAAAGTACCGCCCTCCAATACCTAGGTGATGTGCTGCGCCGAGTAGGGAAATTCAAAGACTCTAAAGCAATTTTACAAGAAAGTTTAGCCATAGCGGAAAACTTACCAGATCAGACCTTGATTGCTGACAATCTTCTCAGTTTAGGAAATACTGCTAGATTAAAAGGAGACACAGCAGAGGCAATAGAGTTCTATCAACGAGTTGTCAAGGAATCTTCCTTATCAGATAGTAAGATTCAAGGGCAATTAAATCAACTGAGTATAGTGATAGCGAACCAAGAGTGGTCACAAGCCAGACAATTATTGCCTGCTATCGACAATACCTTAACTAACTTATCTCTGAGTAAGACCGCTATCAATGCTAGAATTAATCTAGCCAAAACCCTATTAAAATCCACAAGATCACTAAAAAATCCCAAGGATATTGCGACTTATCTCGCCGATGCTATTAAGCTGGCTAGGAATTTGGGAGATAAACGAGGGGAAGCAGAAGCTATCGGTAACTTGGGCAGGTTATACGAATACAATCAACGTTTTGATGAAGCCGAAGACTTGACCGAAAAAGCGTTACTCATTGCTCAAGAAATCCAGGCTCCGGATTTAGCCTATCAATGGCAATGGCAACTGGGCAGAATCCTCAATCTAAAACAGGATAAAAAAAATGCGATCGCAGCCTATGCTCAATCCGTGCAAACCCTCCAATCTATTCGTAGCGACCTAGTCGCCATTAGTAGCGATATTCAGTTTGGGTTTCGAGAAAGCGTCGAACCAGTCTACCGAGAATTAGTAGGATTACTGTTGGAACCCAATGCATCTCAAGAAAACCTGAAACAAGCACGAGATGTAATTGAATCCCTACAACTAGCAGAACTAGACAACTTCTTTCGAGATGCTTGTTTAGATGCTAAACCCGTTAATATCGACGAAATTGACCCCAACGCTGCTATCTTCTATACCATTATCTTACCAGACCGCCTAGAAGTAATTGTCACTTTGCCCGGACAACCCCTGCGCCAGATCACCACTAACTTACCTCAAGCAAAAATAGAAAAACTACTGACTTCGGTAAAGATAAATATTACTAGCCCTTGGCGAGTGCTGAGAAAGGACAACTTACAAACAATACACGACTGGTTAATCGGTCCGATTCAAGCAGAATTAGCCAAGAGTAATATCTTCACCCTAGTATTTATACCAGATGGGGCTCTGCGCGATCTTCCCATGTCGGTGCTTTATGACGGAGAAGACCATTTAATTGAGAACTATAATATTGCCGTAGCACCTAGTTTACAATTAATCGACTCTAAAGCAAATGTCAGACAAAACGTTTCGGTTCTTACTGCTGGAGTGACGGAAGTTCGTCCCCATCGTCCTAATTTCGGAGCACTTCCTGGGGTGAAAGTGGAATTAGAGAATATCAAGGGTCAAATTCCTTCATTGATTTTACTCAATGAGTTCTTTACTGAATCCAACTTCAATACAGAAGTTAATACTTCTAGTTACGAAGTGGTTCATCTAGCCACTCATGGTGTATTTAGTTCAGTAGCTGAAGAAACGTTTCTGCTGACCTGGGATGACGTGATTAATCTCAATGAGTTAAATACTCTGATCTCAGCGGATCAAAAGCAAGAAAATCCCATTGAATTACTCGTCCTCAGTGCTTGTCAGACAGCCGCAGGAGACTCCCGAGCTGCGTTGGGCTTGGCTGGTATCGCTGTGCGTGGGGGGGCACGCAGTACCCTTGCCAGTCTCTGGACTGTGGACGATCTAGCCACTACAGAGTTAATGACTCGCTTCTATCAGAGCTTAGCCACAGGCCAGGTTACCAAGGCAGAAGCTTTGCGACAAGCTCAACAGGAGCTGTTACAGAGCGAGGCATATAATCACCCCTTTTACTGGTCGGCTTTTATTTTGCTGGGAAATTGGTTGTGAGCTAGAGGGAGTAGGGTGTAGGGTGTAGGGTGTAGGGAGTAGGGTATAGGGTGTAGGGTGTAGGGTGTAGGGAGTAGGGTGTAGGGTGTAGGCAAATATGTCTTAACCTTTGCTTCGACTGCGATTAGGAACTAGAGCTGATAACTGTAACGAGAAATATAGTAGTTGTATTTGGTGCGACGTAGATTGTGGGGTGAATCTCATTAAAGCTGTTTGACCTAGTGGTGCGTTACGGGCAGCAACCTAACCAAGGGCTAGAGGGGTAAAATGAGGTCTCCTCTAACGCACCCTACGGAACATTTTAAAATATGAGATGCACCCAGACTGTGGACTCTTGACCTTCAACCAAATAACCTTAAACCTTTGCCAAAAGGCCACCCGTGCGCGTTCAACCAACAAACCTTGGCCTTTGGCCACGCGTGCGCGTTCAACCTTCAACCAACAAACCTTGGCCTTTGGCCACGCGTGCGCGTTCAACCTTCAACGATCAAAAGGTAATCACACTCCGAATCGACTCACCCTGATGCATCAAATCGAAGGCATCATTAATTTTTTCTAAGGGCATGACATGGGTAATCATGTCATCAATATTGATCTTACCTTCCATATACCAATCTACGATTTTAGGAACATCCGTGCGTCCTTTAGCTCCCCCAAAAGCTGTACCCCGCCAGACCCGTCCAGTCACCAGTTGAAAGGGTCGAGTATTGATTTCTTCTCCAGCACCGGCGACACCGATAATAATAGATTCACCCCAACCTTTGTGGCAACATTCTAGGGCTTGGCGCATCACTTTAACATTACCAATACACTCGAAACTATAATCAGCGCCCCCTTTGGTTAAATCAATAATGTAAGGGACTAAATCTCCTTCTATTTCCTTAGGATTGACAAAATCCGTCATGCCGAATTTTTCCGCAAGTTGTTGTTTTTTAGGATTAATATCAACACCTACAATTTGGCTAGCACCCACCATCCGTGCGCCTTGAATCACATTCAAACCAATTCCCCCAAGTCCAAATACCACTACTCTCGAACCTGGTTGAACTTTAGCGGAATTGATCACAGCACCAATACCGGTTGTAACTCCGCAACCGATGTAACAAACTTTATCAAAGGGAGCATCTTTGCGGATTTTTGCTACTGCGATTTCTGGCAGTACGGTATAGTTAGCAAAAGTGGATGTGCCCATGTAATGATGGAGCATTTTGCCATCCACAGAGAAGCGACTGGTACCATCAGGCATCAAACCACGTCCTTGGGTATTCCGAATCGCCTGACACAGATTGGTTTTACCACTTAAACAGTATTCACACTGACGGCACTCAGGGATATAGAGGGGAATCACATGGTCTCCTACCTCAACGCTAGTCACCCCTTTACCCACCTCAACCACTACACCTGCTCCCTCATGTCCTAGAATGGCTGGGAATAGTCCTTCTGGATCTGTGCCAGACAGGGTATAGGCATCGGTATGGCATACTCCCGTTGCTTTAATTTCCACCATTACCTCACCGGCCTTAGGTTCCCCTACCTGAACCGTTTCAATGGATAACGGTTTCCCTGCTTCAAAAGCTACTGCGGCTTTGACTTCCACAATCGACTCCTACTTGGTCTGATCAACTGACCTATTTTATTAGACTTCATCGCAGTTGTCGGGAACAGCGGAGCAGGGAGATGGGGAGATGAGGAGATGAGGAGATGGGGAGATGAGGAGATGGGGAGATGAGGAGTTATATCAGCCTTATTAATGGCAGTAGGGGGGATTCGTGTTGCCTGTTGCCTGTTGCCTGTTGCCTGTTGCCTGTTGCCTGTTGCCTGTTGC
>WTKN01000229.1 GCA_011524395.1 Moorena sp. SS36440bin_2 | reverse complement strand
CCTAAATGGGATGCTTTATTAATGATGTTTTTACAAAGATGAGATGCACCCAATGCTGTTCCTGATTTTGAGGTTTTTCAAGAAAAATTAATGCATTTAATTGTAGTCAGTGATGATCTTGATTTTTACGATCATATTCATCCTGATTACAAAGGGAATGGAAGGTTTGAAGTTGAAGCTAATTTTCCTAAACCTGGTAATTACACTCTTTTTAGCGATTACAAACCAACTGGAAAACCAGAGCGAGTTTCTGTAGTAAAAGTAAAAGCACCAGGAACTATTTCATCTCTAAGTGATATAGAAATCAAGAATGTCAAAGTATTTGGCAATACTAAGGTTGAGCTTAGTTTTGATCAACCCAAAGTTCAGGCTAATGAGGAAGTGATGATTAGCTTTAACTTAAAGAATGCTGCTAATAATAATCCAGTGACTGATTTACAACCTTATTTGGGAGAAGCTGGTCATTTAGTAATTGTTAAAAAATCAGCATCTATAACAGCATCTGATTACATTCATGCTCACGCACTTCCAGGTAAAACTACTGAACCGATACGTTTTGCTACGAAATTTCCTGAAACAGGCACATATAAAGTTTGGGGTCAATTTAAGCGTAATGGTGAGATTGTAACCGCTGATTTCTGGGTAAATGCACTTTGAGCCAATATCTCATTTGGTAAGCAGTCAGCAATCAGCAGTCAGCAGTCAGCAGTCAGCAGTCAGCAGTCAGCAGTCAGCTATCAGCAATCAGCTATCAGCCGTGGCCAAAGGCTGATAGCTGATTGCACTTACCAATAATCACAATCAGGGATATCATGATTACTCCACCGGAGTTGATCAGATTTATAAATCTTCTCCTGTCATCTTTTATCCTTGATACGTCAGCCTGGAAATGACCGAGTCTTCCTATCCCAATTACAGTGAACAGTTGCGACAACTTATGGCAGAAGTGGGTATTCCTAGTTTTAGGCAACTAAGTCTCAGAGCTGATGTTTCGGAGTTGCAAGTGAGGCGTTTGCGGAAAGGTCAGGTGTCGCAGATGCAGCTAAAAACGCTGCTGAAACTTGCTCAAGCGTTGCAGGTGTCGGTGAATCAGTTACTGGTTCTGTTTTTGCCAGATTCTGTTTCTACCTTACAGCAGGAAGACTCAACATTCAAGCAGGAGTACCAGCGTCTAGAACAGCAGTTGGAACAGCAGCGCGAAACTTTAATGCAGGAGTTTCAGCAATCTAGTTTACAAGTGCTAGAATCCTGGCTGGTGCAATGGCCCACTGCTGCTTATGCGGCACAACATAATGAGCAGTTACCAGCTGCGAGATTATTGCCCCTGGTAAAGCCAGTGGAACAGTTGCTAGAAAAATGGGGTGTGGATGCGATCGCATCTGTGGGGGACGAACTCCCTTACGATCCACAACAACACCAACTCATGTCAGGCACTGCTCAACCAGGTGATACGGTTAGGGTACGTTACACTGGCTACCGCATTGGTGATAAGTTGCTGCATCGTGCTAAAGTCAGTCCAGCTTAAGTAACTGCTTTGATACCATTAAGATAGCCATCTTCCATATTAACAATCCGGTCAGCAATATCGAGAATTCGATTGTCGTGAGTAACGAGTAAAATTGTACATCCCTGTTCTTTAGCTAACTGCTGCATTAAATCTACCACTTCACGACCGGATTTACTGTCTAGTGCTGCTGTTGGTTCATCGGCTAAGAGTATCTTTGGATTACCCACTAAAGCACGAGCGATCGCAACTCGTTGTTTTTGTCCTCCAGAAAGTTTATCTGGGTAGTAATTCACCCACTTACCTAACCCCACTGCTTCCAATATAGCGACTGACTTAGTAATAGCATCTTTAGTGGAAAGTTCTGGGTGTAGTTCTGCTGACATTTGCACATTTTGGCAAGCTGTTAAACTCTTGAGTAAGTTATGAGCCTGGAAAATATAGCCAATATGACGCCGCACTGCTATCAAATGACGTTTATTGGCTCCCAGCAGTTGCTCTCCTAGGATTTTGAGACTACCAGATTGAGGCGATCGTAATCCTCCAATTAGGGTTAGTAATGTGGTCTTACCCGATCCAGAAGGACCAGTCATCAGCACAATTTCTCCTTGGTGGATGTCTAGGTCAATATCAAACAAAACCTGTTTTCTTAGGGAACCCTTACCAAAGTAATGGTTGAGATGCTTAATGGAGACAACTGCTTCGTCCACCATGACACTTTTCGTTTCTACCTAGTTATTGGTTATTGATTATAGTTTTAGGGATAGTTTAAAAAATATCAGCGGGATCCGCTGCTTGGAGTTTCCCGATCGCGATCGCACCGGAAATAGAACACATGATAATCGTCAGAATCAAAACTGTTACTGCCCTAGCTAGACTCATAGCTATGGGTAAACTAGTAGCATTTTTCGTTAAACTATACAACCCTAAGGCTAGTCCATATCCAGGAAAATAACCTAAAATTGCCAGAATTATAGCTTCTTGAAAAACAACTATCAATAGGTAGCTGGTTTTATAACCCATGGCTTTCAGGGTAGCATACTCAGGCAAATGATCCGCGACATCAGTATATAGAATTTGATAAACAATCACTGTACCCACGATAAATCCCATCGCGCTACCGAGGGTAAAAATAAAGCCTATGGATGTACTGCTTTGCCAGTAAGCTGTCTCCCAATTAACAAACTCTTCCTTGGATAAAACTCTAACATCCTTGGAAAGTTCGCGTCTCATCTTCTCTACAACTATCTCCACATCTAACCCTGGTTCTAATTCAATCAAACCGATATCAATCAGTCCTCTATGGCGGTCAGGGAAAAGACGGAAAAAGTTTAAATCACTCGTGATCACATTTCCATCGGCTGCAAAGGAAGCCCCTAGGGTGAATAAGCCCCCTACTCGAATGCGACGTTGTTTCACTTCAGTCGTTATCTCTTTGCCCTGATTAAACTCTTCCGCAATAGGACCATATTCAGGTCTGGAGCTGTCATCGAACAAAACGACATCTGGCATTTTTATCGTATCCAGATTGCTGGTTACTCCAGATAAATTGAAGACGTTGTCAGTAGGATTAAACCCAATCACAAGCACACTACGAGTTTCACGGGTTTGAGGATTTTTCCAGAGGCCATAGTCCATATATATCCCACGGATCGATTTGACCCCATCAAATGCAATACTTTGATACAACCTGCGACTAGGAAAACTTTTCATAGCGATTGTTGCTTGGGACTGGGGACTAATCAAAAAAATGTCACCCTGTAAGCTATTATGTAGTGTCACATTACTTTCAAACAAAGCATCCCGAAAACCCATTTGCATAAACATTAAAATATCGGCAAAAGCAATTCCTGCCAGTGCCACCAGCAAACGCATTTTTTCATGGGTCAATTGTAACCATGCTAAAGGTATTGTCATGAGTAATAGTTACTGCTTAATTACTATTTTTGAATGGTCTCGTTCGCGCAGCGTCGGCTTGGGCGATAGCGATTGACTAATCAGTAGTAACTATTTTTACGATGACTTGGGAGTTAGTTAAATAAGTAACCGTCTTGCTGTCTTCTCGATTGAGACGAATATCTACTTCAACAACTCTGGCATCTACGTCAGCGGCTGGATCAGTGTCAAGAACATCCTGTTTGTTAATTTGTTGCCCAATTCTAACTATAGTGCCATTGAGTTTACCCTCAAATGCCTTGCTTTCACTAATAATAGTTACTTTCTGTTCTAGCTTGACTTTACTAATATCACTTTCGTAGACTTCCGCAACAACCATCATTTGGTCAGTTTGCCCTAGTTCCACAATTCCCTTTTCTTGATCTACGGTTTCTCCTGGATAAGTGTTAATTTTCAAAATTTGACTATCTAGTGGAGAATGGACGTAAGCAAATTTTAATTCTGCTTCGGCTTGCTTGACTTGTGCCATAGCCATTTCTAGCTCCGCTTCAGCCTGTCTAATATCTACTAAACGTACTTCTTTAATCTCTTCGAGGGTAGCTTTAGCTTCATTAATCTGTGCTTCTACCACAGCTAGGGTCTGGTTGCGGTTGACAATAGCTTCTTTGAGTTGTTCCCTGAGGGTGCTTATAGTTTGGCTGCGGTTGGCTATGGCTTCACTCACGCTCTCTTGGGCAGTGTCTACGTTTAGGCGGCGGCTGTCCAATTCGGAAATTGCGATCGCACCGTCTCGTTCTAACTGGTCATAGCGCTGAAAATCTGCTTGTACATTCCTTAACTGAGCCTCTAATCGCCTGACTGTGGCATCTTTCTCTTGTTGTGTTTCTTGCAGCTGAGTCTGTAAACGGTCAATGCGAGTTTGTAGCGCCTCCTTCTGCCCCCGATACTCTGCCTCTAGTCGTTTAATCTTAGCCTCCTGAGCAGCAATGGTGCCATTTTTAGCACCAGCTTTGACTTTCTCCAAGTTCGCACGGCTTACTTTAAGCTCCGCTTTGGCCCGTTCTAAATCCGCTTGTAAGCGATCGCGATTTTCCATGATGGCAATCAATTGATTGGCACCTACTTTATCCCCTTCCTTAACCAGTAACTGAGCCACCCTTGGTGCTTGAAAAGTTGTTGGAGCAGCTAATTGAATAACTTCCCCCTCAGGTTCGAGACGTCCTAGAGCAGTTACAGCTCGCATAGCTGGGGTTGTACTGGGGGATGGCACTGGTTCTGGCGGGCGCTCACGGACCATTTCCAAACTGTATCGGCTAGCGACCACAGTTGCCAGAATCCCAACACCAGCCAGTACAATCACCCAACGACTTAGGGGCTTTGATAATCCCTGATCTTTTATCCCAATCTTTGGCTCCATGACTTCTCCGGTTAAATCAACTTCTGTCGGTTATATGAGCCATAACTATCTCTTGCGTGCCATATTATATGGCTCCTTACTATTTAAGTTATCATAAGGTAAAAATAATTACGAGCACCGGTAACAGATTTTTTGAGCAATCCGTGATTACTGGGTCAGCTGAAATTCAGCAGAGTGCATAGCAGGGGTTCCCGCTCGGAACTTTGCTAAAAGTTTAACGAAGGTTTTCTTTTCTGCGCGAGTCAGGTGAGCCATCAAACCTTTCACCCGATTAAAGTGCTCGGGAAGCATTTGCTTCAAGAACTGCCAACCGTTTGGAGTCAGCTGAACCATCAGCATCCGTCGGTCATCTGGGTGGGGCTGGCGTTTAACTAACCCTTGACGTTCGAGACCATCGAGCAGACCTGTGATTGTCCCACGAGTAACACCAGCCTGTTTAGCACATTCGGAAGGAGTCAAGCCTAACGAACCCGCTTTGTGTAATAGCATGAGTACAGTAAACTTACCGATTGATAACTCGTAGCGACCCAAATGAGTGTCAATCGCTTCGTAGATTTCAGTGGTAGTTTTCAGGAACGACAGACAAGTAAACACTGATTCTATATCTAGCTCAGGGTACTGTCTCGCGAAATTTAGCAGTTCCTGCTCTGAGGGAAGGTCACGTCTAGTGAACATAGTCTATCCCCTTAAAAAAGTTTGCCGACTTATTATTATCGTGCCTTACTATAGTATTTCTCAAATAGGTGAGGTATACAAGTTGTGGATTTTAGGGAATAGGGAATAGGCAACAGACTTGGTGCGCCTTCCCTAGGCATTCGCGGAGCGGCGACCTAGGAGTTGGGAACCTCGCGCCTTGTGGCACCGCGTCATTAATATGAGAACCGCTATATATCCGTGGGATTTGGCCACCGTACTTGAGGGGTTAAATACGCTACAATTCAAGCAAACTGGGTGTTCAGATTCCCTATGCTTGAAACATTCTCGACTCAACTTTATCAACTCCAACAATTTGCTAATAACCTGGTTGACAGTCAACTGACTCACCTGAGCCTAATCAGCATCGCCATCATCTTTGCTGCTGGGTTGCTGACTAGCCTAACCCCCTGTATGCTATCAATGCTACCCATCACGATTGGCTACATCGGTGGTTATGAAAATCAAGGACGGCTGCAAGCTGCTACCCAATCGGTATGGTTTGCCTTAGGCTTAGCCACAACCTTAGCTGCATTAGGAATTATCGCAGCATCTATCGGGCGAGTCTATGGTCAAATCGGTGTTGGCTTACCGATTATTGTCAGCCTAATCGCCATTATTATGGGGTTGAATTTACTAGAAGCACTACCGCTACAGTTTCCAAGTTGGGGTGGTATGGATTGGATTTCCCAGGAATGGCCGAAAGGGTTACGCTCTTATCTCATTGGTTTGACCTTCGGTTTAGTCGCTTCACCTTGCAGTACACCGGTATTAGCAACTTTACTAGCTTGGGTTGTATCAACTAAAGATTTAGTCTTAGGTGGTGCCTTGCTGTTGTCTTATACAGCTGGTTATGTGGCACCCTTGATCTTGGCAGGTACCTTTACTGCTTCAATTAAACGATTATTAGAATTGCGACAGTGGTCGAGTTGGATTACACCAGTAAGTGGTGCGCTATTGCTGGCATTTGGTGTATTTTCTTTGTTGTCTCGGATTCCTGTGGGAATTTTTTGACTGAGTGCTGAGTGCGTCGTAAGCTATAGCGCGTGTCGCGTATCAGCTAATGCGCTACGGGCATATACTTACTGATCTTCTTTTCCTAAATCTACTCATTCTATTAAGAACACAAGTAATTAACTAGACTTTATATGACTTTAGAAAACTCATCAGAAAATTCATCAGAAAATTCATTAGAAAACTCATCATTGACTAGTAGCAGTCGGTTTTGGCGTCGGTTAGTATCATTGCTAGCTAACTTACGGTTAGCGATTATCTTGCTACTTGCGATCGCACTCTTTAGCATTAGCGGTACAGTTATTGAACAGGGGGAATCTCTGGCGTTTTACCAAGCCAATTATCCTGAAGACCCAGCGTTGTTTGGTTTCCTCAGCTGGAAGGTGTTGTTGCTCCTAGGATTAGATCATGTCTACCGGACTTGGTGGTTTTTGTCCTTATTAGTTTTATTCGGTAGTAGCCTGACCGCCTGTACTTTCACTCGTCAATTTCCGGCTTTAAAAGCAGCCCGGAATTGGAAGTTTTACAAACAACCCCGCCAGTTTGGGAAACTTGCTTTGAGTGTAGAGTTGGACAAGGGGTCTTTTACTTACCTCACTGATTTGTTAGAGAAGCGGCGTTACAAGGTATTCCAAGAGGGGGATAGTATCTACGCCCGTAAAGGAATTATCGGACGGATTGGTCCAATTCTAGTTCATGCCAGTATGTTGATTATCCTGGGAGGGTCAATTTGGGGCTCAATGACAGGATTTACGGCTCAGGAAATGGTTACCAGTGGCGATACATTCCAAGTTAGAAACATTGTTGATGCCGGTCCGTTTGCTTGGCCCCAAATCCCCAAAGATTTGTCATTGCGGGTGAATCGCTTCTGGATTGATTACACTCCGTCTGGGAATATTGATCAATTTTACTCCAATCTGTCAGTTTTGGATAGTCAAGGTGAAGACGTTGACCAAGAGACTATTTATGTGAATAAGCCCCTAAGATATCGAGGTGTCACCTTTTACCAAACCGATTGGGGGATTGCTGGGGTTCAGGTGCAGTTGAATAATAGTCCAATTTTCCAGCTTCCCATGGCACAACTTCCCACTAATGGTGAGGGGCGGATTTGGGGAACTTGGGTTCCCACAAAACCTGATTTAAGTGAAGGGGTATCCCTTTTAGCTAGAGACTTACAGGGAACGCTGTTTGTCTATGATGGAGAGGGTAATCTCGTTTCCACCGTTCGTCCTGGTATGGGGATTAAGGTCAATGGGGTGATACTTAAAATTAAAGATGTGATCGGCAGCACTGGTTTACAAATTAAAGCTGACCCCGGTATTCCCTTTGTTTACAGTGGCTTTGGCTTACTGATGTTAGGGGTACTGATGAGTTATGTCTCCCACTCTCAGATTTGGGCATTACAAAAAGGCGATCGCTTTTATATTGGTGGGAAAACCAATCGTGCTTTGGTCACCTTTGAACGGGAATTGATTGAGATTTTAGAGCAGGTCGGTGAATCCTCCCAGAAGGTAGAACCTTTACTGGCTAAATCTGCTTAGTATTTAGCGATGCAGCAACGGAACAGGCGAGAGTACTAAACAGAATCAGAAAGGATAACTGAGTAACCGAACCACTCTGCTGATAAACCCAAACATCAAGGGCAAAGTTGGTGATGCTGGAGCCTAAGAGGTGATTTGTAAACTCGCTGTAATCCTTGCACTAAACTAGAACAATTGAACTATTTAATACCCAAAAGACAATCATAGTAAGGCTTTCAAACTTCTTAATATTTACTTTACAAATTAGCTCTGATCATTGAGATATGACTACCAGGAACGGTATGGATTTCAAGCTCTGAATCTGAATCGCTCAAACGCGCTTTTGCTCATACTTTCAGCAGTAAGAGGGGTTGAATTTTTTGTTGATACCAGTAATCCACCAAAACAAAAATGGTGGTTATCAGCGTTGGAAAGTCTATACTGTTCATAGGAGGTTTCCGGGTGGTCAGTGACATTTCCATCTTCGAGCCTCCTTTGTATTTTGTCTAACTCACATTAGGCGTTAGTGATAAAATAATCAATGTCTGTCGCCTCTTCAATTGAACTTGCATCTCCTACGATAGCAAATGTTCTTTCTCCTTCTAGAGGAGAGCTGAGGGGGTAACATGCAAGGTATAATCCTTACTGGGAGTACTTTAAGCCGATATGTTACTTAATCGGTGCGCTTGACCTAGGCGAATTAAATTCGCTACAGGTGCGTGCCTAGAAGATACATAATGTTTTGACCTGACCTTGGACGTAGTTATAAGGGTTTGAGCTTATAGAAAATCATTCGTAGGGTCAATTTGCCAGTTGATCTTTGCTAAGAGAAGTGGTATCAAAGCCTTATCTAGTAAGCTTTTAAGGGCTAATGTCACTCCCTCAGGTAAAATTGACTTGGTCAATTTGAGCGCTGAAAAGCAGTTACTGAGATACTTTAAAGTTTTTGGAGAGGTCTATTAAGTCCGCGCTATGACAGTTGTGAGGTAATTTAGGTTTTGGGTTTAAGTCTGAGCTTGAGTTAGGCTAATTCCTTCAACAGTTGGTCGATCAGCTTTTGCTGCTTTAGTATCATGACCACCAACTGCTCCGTTGTCAGTGGCTTAAATTGGGGGGGAGCTAGTTTTTCGGGTTTCGGTTGTTCGCTCATTCTGCTACCACAGGTGCGACCCGTGGCGAATTTAATTCTTAATGCGGAAAGCGCACGTAACGGCATTTCAAGATTTTGTCAACTACCGTCACCTGAATTCTGACATTTCATATAAAATCATTGGGGGCACAATAACTATAAAATCATTGAAGGCACAATAACATTGAGCAATCTTGGCAATAAAATCCATATACAGCGTGTCAAAAAAATTAAACACACTGTATATGGATTAATAAGCATGGGTTGATCTCAAGGTTTGGGTGTTCGACAAAACCCAAAATCAGCTTGCAGATTGCGTCCTGCTATCAGCAGTCACCACTAAGTTTGGGAAAAATTCGTTGTGTCCAAGGTAAAACCCACGCTACCACTGTCAGCGAACTGAAAACCAGCTTTGCAACGCCCCTAAATTAAGGACAGCAAATAGCTGAGTAATCATGTCGTCAGAGAAAAGTAATCAAATTTAAGAAGTTATGAGGTCAAAGTAGTGAGGATCCTCTTAATCTGCACTGAGAAGCTTCCTGTTCCATGTATTCGAGGAGGTGCAATCCAGACTTATATTGACGGAATACTACCTTATCTAAGCAAGTTTCATGACGTTAGTGTTTTTTCTGTCACTGATTCAGATTTGCCCAATCAACATGTCCTGAATGGAGTCAGCTACCAGCGCTTCCCGACAGGTGATAGTGATGCTTACTACCAAGCAGCTGCTAAATTTGTAGCTGAGGAAAAATTCGATTTAGTCATTCTTTACAATCGCCCTAAATACTTACCCTCTATTGCTGCTGCTAGCCCTAGTAGTCAGTTTCTCCTGAGCATGCACAATGAAATGTTTCATGAGGAGAAGATTGACCCTGAGGTTGCTGAGACTTGTCTAGAGAAGGTCAGAGGAGTCATAACAGTCAGCAAATTTATTGCTGATGGAATTGCCGATCTCTTCCCTGACTACCGACATAAACTTAACCCCGTATATGCAGGAGTTGACTTAGAAAAATTTCAGTCCCGATGGTCACCAGAAGGATCTAGACGTCGCCAAGAATTGCTAAGTTCTCACGGATTGACCGATCGCAATATCGTTGTCTATGTAGGTCGATTAAGTATTAAGAAAGGACCCCATATCCTAATTTCTGCCCTACCTCAAATTCTCGAAAAACACCCATCAACATTTCTTTTTATAGTGGGTAGCAAATGGTACGGCCATAACGAGGAAAATAAATATGTTCGTAAACTGAAAGAACAAGCAAAAACCTATGAAAAATCAATTTACTTGACTGGCTTTATTTCACCTACCAATGTCCAGAAGTACTTCCTCATGGGTGATATCTTTGTTTGTGCATCTCAATGGCAAGAACCTTTAGCACGAGTTCATTATGAAGCAATGGCAACAGGTCTTCCTATGATTACCACAATGCGAGGAGGAAACGCAGAAGTAGTCATCCCAGGTATGAATGGTCTCTTGATTAGTGACTATGAGAATCCCGATGCCTTTGCAGAAGCAATTAACTCTTTATTGTCTAATAAAGAGTTAGCTGAAAAAATGGGTCGATACGGACGCCATCTGGGTGACAAGTATTATGGTTGGGAGCGGGTTGCTTCAGACATTTCCCGGGTTATTTCAGACTGCTGCCTAGCCTAAGGATAGTAGGGTAATCCCATTTCAATTTGTCAATTGTGTATCAAAAACCTAGAACAGTTTTCAATCATACCTTCATTTCTTATTCGGCTCATAAAAGCGTTATGAAGAGTTGGCAGTGATGGTATTATTATTGGCAGGGTAAGGGGCAACTTCGTATCGCCATCATGACACGGGTCTTGCCCTTCCATAGCACGGGAATGGCTGTGATATCATTGGACTTGCTCAAGGGCTCGTTGTTGAGCTAACACCAGATGATATTCACTCGCCCAGGCACTCACCGTGTGTAAGCCAATAAGATTGCTTTTCGCTATCGTAGGAACCCCGAGCAGTTAAACCCATCAATATTGATCACCTTAATATCTAGCTGGGTGGGTTACTGCTCGACCCAACTATTAAAGCATTCATGCAACTGAGTTGGGTCAATCAATGCCAAGAATATCGAAAAGGTATCGTCATATGGAATACTATGGGGCAATTTCAACAACGTCTCTAACCATTGCTGTTTCGCTTTGCCACAGGTTTCAATGGCTACCATATTATCTCCCCCAGACAGAAGCCAAGATGGCGATGGTCACAATATCTACAAGTTTATGCTTGGGTTCCCGTTTGACTCTCGGGTCATCCAATGCCTCAAACTGATTAATCACGCTATGAATGAGCTGTTTCATCCTTTGCTGAAAAGGGCGATGGGGTGGGAGCACCAAAGCCAAGGGACATCAGGGCTGAGACCATGTGAACAGACTAATTGAATCTCTATCCAATTGCCTGGATTCTGGAGAGATTGTCTAGTCTGAATTGAACCAAAGCCAACTTTGGGGCCAACGTGTGTTTCGTCAATTACAATTTATACAAAATAGCTGGGATTACCCTGGAATTTTAGCTTGCATGTCACCCCCTCAGGATATTATCATGTCCTTGGTATTTATTTTGATGCAGAAGTGTTGAATGTTAAAAAAAGTGTCAAAAAAGTTTTTCAATATGATAAAATCATAAAATCTCTAAGATTTATACTGATTAAGTATGATTTAAATAAGTTTTATAAAAATTAAAAAAGATATTTGGGAACCGTTACAAAAAAAAATATCTATCTCTCAGTACCTTATCATTTGTATCTTGTTAGTTGGAGTATGTAATGGATAAGAGTGTGATCAGTATGCGAGATTTATTGAAACAGTTAAATCTTCAATAAATACACTTAACGATACCTAATTTTCAAACCATTTAATAAGATAGAAACTTCTTTTATTCAAGAAATAACTCATCAATTAAAAAGGCAACTCAATAAAAAAAATTAACTTGAAACCCGAGATTTATTTCCGTTAGCGTTGGGCAAAGCCCAAAAGCGTGGCCTACGCTCGATAGATTCAACTATTTTTACATTAAAAAATAAACTATCATGGAGCCAAGGATATCATCAAGTTAAATTATTTGGTGGCTTTGACATTTGCCGTTCAGACCTAGGGGGAATAGTTATTTATTATTCGGATTTATAGCTATTTAATCACTTATTTAAGATTACAGCTAATAGCAATAGCTGTTCGCGCAGCGTCGGCTTGGCCGTAGGCCACGCTACGCGAACGCCGAAAAATTTTGGAAAAACAGCATTAGATAAAATTCGTTTCAATCATATATGTCTCAATAAATCACTTATGTACATTGGTTTACAAAACTAATTTGGTGAAAGTAAAATAGGACTTTATAGAGTTAATTTATGAAAATATGTAAATTTTTGTTTATCGATTCAACATTTATGATTTTGATGTTGATCTGTTTTTCTACTTATGTCTGCTAATACCGCAAACTCATCCAACGTCCACTCCAGTACTTTTTAAAGAGTAACAGTTTCAGTAGCGAAGCTATCGTGGAATTCCTAACAATAGCTAGTTTTTTAAAAGACTACATTATTTCATGATAGGATAACTATGAGATATCAATGATTATTATTGAAATTTATTTTTGGATAGTTTTATTATGATAAATAAAAAAGATATTCCTACTCCTCTTATTAATAACAAACAACGAAAGAAAGTTAAAATAGTTGAAAAGTTGGAAGATCGTCGTTTTTCTACTCTCTACATTATCCAACGATTTATTATTTACTATTTAGGTATACAACGTCGCCGAATTACAAATAAGCCAGACATAAAAAAGACTGCGAACGAGCTGCGTGATATCTTTCAAGATTTGGGAGGCTTCTGGGTAAAAACGGGTCAGTTGTTAGCATTGCGAACCGATATTTTCCCAGAAGAGGTTTGTGACCAGTTAATACGTCTTCAGTTTGAAGCAATTGGATTCCCTATGCCTATAGTTAGATCAACAATTGAGTCAGAGCTAGGAGCACCCATGGAAAAAATATTTCAAGATTTTGATGAGACTCCTTTGGCAGCTGCATCAATTGGTCAGGTTCATAGAGCAACGTTGCGCAGTAAAAGAAAACCGGTAATCGTTAAAATTCAACGTCCAAATTTAGCAGAAGCATTCAAGCGAGATTTGGATTTAATTAAAGTCGTTGTCAACCTGTTAATTTCTTTGAATTTTATGAGTTACCTACGTTTAGATGAAGCAGTATCGGAGTTAGATAGAATTTTTAAGGAGGAATTAGATTATCGCTATGAAGCATCTAATACTCGTAAGATGAGAAAAACCCTAAAACCGCATAAAATATATGTTCCAAAGATTTATGACAAATATTCTAAACGTCGAGTTTTAGTTATGGAATATATCGATGGGGTTCTTGCCTCTGATTATATTAAAGTATCGAATAGGGATCCCGTCAGACTCTCTCAATGGGAGGATGAAAATGACTTTGATCCTAAAAAAGCGGGTGAAAAGATATTTATTTCATTACTTCGACAAGTATTTGAAGATAACTTGTACCATGGAGATCTACATCCAGGCAATATTATTTTCTTGCGTCGGAGCAAAGTCGTATTCATTGACATGGGTAGCGTGGGATCCCTGGATAGGGAGTTGAGGGTGACTTATAATGAGTATTCGAATGCAGTGACATATGGAGATTTTAGCAAAGCGTCTGATTATATGATGCGGTTGGCTGTTGATATTCCCAGAGTTAATGTACCTACAGTCAGGGCAGAGATGTCGCGTGCTATAGAGACTTGGTCCTCCAAAGCCCAACTTAAAGGGGTAGAGTTTAAAGAAAAGTCTTTTGGTTCGGCAACGGCTGACTTATCTAAAGTGCTGGCCAAATATGGTATCCCAAGTAATTGGAATTTTCTCAAAATGACTCGATCTTTTTTAACTCTAGATGGTACACTGCAGTACCTATTACCTGAATTTGATTTCTTCAAGACATCTAGAAAATATAATCGCCAGGCAGATAAACGTTCTCTCAAACAAAGTTTAACCCCAGAAAGTATTAGAAGTTCGATTGACCAGTTCTTTGACACTATTAGCGAGTACAATAACATAATTTTACCTCAGTTGCGAGAACGAACCATCGCATTTGAGTTAACCAGTAATATTTTTGCACTGTTGCTGGTATTAGGTTTTCAATCTATCGCCTATTTACTCCTAATAACTGAACCAGTTGCAGTTTATAGTTTCCTTTATCAATATTATTTTAAAGCGATTGAACCTATTCATACTCAACTGGCTGAAGAGTTTTTTCAACAAATTCCCCATCTTCCATATCTGGAATGGATTGGTATTTTTATACTGATTGGCCTCAGTGCTAGAATACTGCTTGCAGGAGCAAAAGTTCTGAAGCGTAAAGACTTTCCTCAATAGGTAAGCGGCTGGTTGACTGACAAAGCTTATATAACCGAATACTCATAAGTGTAGATCTGACATTCCAGCCTATACAGTCGTTTTTCCTATTATTTTGCGTGATGGGTACTGGTTCCGTCGAATGTGAAGGAGAAAGGCGTTGCTAATTATGGGTATGGCGCACGCCCCTCTAGGGCATGTTTTCTTGCCTCGTTATATCCTAAAAGTAGTGTGATCAATGGGTGCATTAGATGAATCCAGGGGATGTGAAGTTTTGAACAGTGGGAGAGGTTAAAACCGTTGACCTGAATTCTTACCATGACAATGATGCACTTTGACTACTCATGTCAGTTTAAGGGCGTTGCGTCAATCTTGGAATGAATGCACGATCATCTGGTTTTGATCAAGCCCCCTAAATTGCCCAACTTTGGAGGACTTTAAGAGTTTTGTTTCCCCCAAAATTGATACTGCTGGCGAATTTAACATTTAGTAATATCAGCCTGAAGACAGCAGTCTTTATAGCCCCCCAACCCCCAGCGAGGGATTGCTCGCTGGGGGAGCATTAACTTAAAGTTACCCATCTGCTACTCTTGTGTAAACAAATATTAATTTCGCCAACGGTATCAAAATTTATTTGGGGGCTAGGGGGGCAAAACTATACCCAGAATCAGCCCTTTGTAAAGAAAATCTAAAGCTAACTCGAAGCCTGGCTGAGTGACTTGTAATCTGAAACAGAAGACGAGTTGAACCCTATATCCATGAGTCGTTTGCCTCAAATCTCCAATCATCACCGCCAACCCTATCCAAGTGATATGAGTGATGTAGAATGGGAAGTGTTGCGACCGCTTATACCCAAGGCGAAGGGATTTGGGCATCTGAGGATGGTAAACTTGCGCTCCTATCATCAAAGGGATCTGCTATGTGCAGCGTAGTGGATCCTAGTTGAACATGCTGCACCATGACTTTCCACCTCACCCAAGGGTCTATGGTTATTTCCGTACATGGCAACCGCTTTGGGTATGGGCTTAGAATCTATGGCCAATTGCGTCATCCACTCGGATAACAAATGGGAGGTGAAGAAGACTCCAGTGTGGCGCTCGCGTAGCGTCGGTCTTTGCCCGAATCGCCAATTTAATGACTCGCCGACTGGCTTGTTGAGGTTTTGTTTACAAATCAGCTCTAATTCTTGATCAGTGATGTTTTATGCGATAGAATCAGCTGTAGTACTTAAATAAATCTAGGAACCTAAACGTTATGGCTGATAGTGACGGAATGAAGAGCGCTGTCATTCTACGCAGTGAAGATGATTTTGGAGGCACACCTGAAGTCTTGTCTGGGTCTTCAAGTAAGAGGAGCAAGAAAAAGAAGAAGAAGAAGCAGGCAACAGCTTTAAAGCCTATTGAGAAGGCTATATTTAAACAAGCAAAGCGTCTCGATGAGGCAAGTAAGATCTATAAGGATCGCCATGAGAAGTCCAATCGTAAGAAGAAAAATGGTTGGATTAAGGATTTTGGAAAGAACTATACCAAGAGTATGTCTAAGTTAATGAAGTTTTAGTTTGGTTTATGGTCTACCCTTAACTTCGATGTAATGGGTCAGTTAATGGCTATGTTGAATGCAAAAAAGTTTGAGTTCTTCAAAAGTTTTTGGAATGTTCATTACATCACTTTGAATGAAGTTTTTTATAAGGGCAGAGCTGGGCATGATAAAACTTTTGACAAAGCTTGCTAAAATTTAGTTAGGAGAACGTCCATGAGTACACTTCAGAAAGAAAACACCATTATCCTAGACATGGGATCGGCAAAGAAGGATGATATTAAAGATTTGCAATATGGTGAGGGTAGGCTTTTTAAGAGGATTGCTAGGGCCATTGAAGAATTGAAGCAGAGTGGTGAAGTTGCAGAAAATGCTCAACCAATAGTTGTTGTGGTTAAGAAGAAAAACGATAAAGATTGGTAAGTTTTTAATCGATCTTTAGGAGTAATACGAATTTCCTTGGCTTCGTAGATTTGTGTTTCAGGGTTACACTGAGTTGGTAACTCAAGTACGCTTGACTTTCACCCAAGATTGAGTGCGCCTTTGGCCAAGCTATTGTTATTGGCTACTTCAATGGATCTGCATCGGGGGCTTTATGCCCAATCTAACCAGGTTAATTGAAGATATATAGGAACCTCTACTTCTTGTACTGGTAATGTTCAAGTAGACTCGTGAACTCCCCCAACTTAATTCGTTTAAGTTGGGGTTTATAGCTTTTGGCCTACGGCCACGCTACGGGAACACGGAAGAATGCCGAAGGTGCGCTTGACCCGTAATTTAATTACGGGTCAAGCGCACCTCAACTTATACCAAATCCGGTTGCCATACCCCCTTAATAAATCAAAGAAACTCTAGCCAATTATAATCGAAATAACTTAATAAGTTAGCTTGGATAGCATTGATGGAGATTAACTCTTGTTTGTTTAATTTTTTACAGTCAACTTTTAATTGGGTTTTTAATTGATAACCAAAACATTTTAGCATTTGTTATTTATCCGTTTTTCAACTCATATTAAAACTTGATTATAGTGTGAATTGAGTTTTCGGGATAGGATAATATTCGAGGCTTTTTGTAAAGTACATTTTATCCCAAATTAGATGAGCTCACCCTGTATCCCTATCGAGAAGCTACCGATATAATTGACTAATTGGAGTCCACAGCCTGGAACCAGGACAGTTGTAGATCTCGAGTCTTGAGGAAGATTTTAATGCAGGATGTAGCTGTCATCTTTGATATGGATGGTTTGCTAATTGATAGCGAACCGTTTTGGTCTGAAGTAGAAATAGAAATATTCAATGACCTTGGCATTCCCCTCAACGAGAATATGACTTCTCAAACCACGGGTTTGCGAAACGATGAGGTAGTTAAGTATTGGTATGCTCGATTTCCTTGGACTGGTATGAGCCAAGCTGAGGTATGTCGAACAATGATCACTCGGATGAGTGACCTATTGGTGACGATGGGACAACCGATGCCAGGTGCAATTGAAGCTGTAAACTTGTGTCGGGAATTAAACTTACCCCTAGCCTTAGCCACGTCATCTCCGATGAGTCTAATTGATACAGTACTCAAACGGCTCGATTTAAAGGATGCCTTTGATGTGATCACATCAGCAGAAGCGGAGGAATTTGGTAAACCCCATCCAGCAGTATATCTAACCGCTAGCCGTCGTCTGGGTATAGAACCAACAAAGTGTGTTGCCTTAGAGGACTCGGTTCGTGGCGTGATTAGTGCCAAAGCTGCCAGCATGGGATGTATTGCGGTTCCAGCAGCAGAAAATCTAGAGGATGAACGGTTTGCGATCGCAGATGTCACCCTTGAATCACTAGAACAAATCAGTGAGCCTTGGCTGAAAAAGTTTTTAGCTGAGCATAGCTAGGCGCTTACCTTACCTAAAAATGTAAATAAACTAGCAGATGACAGGGGAGACCCCTGTCCTAAAGGTGTTGATCCAAATGCTTCACTTTACCGGATCTGGTAAAATATAAGGCTATCAGTAACTACCCAATTGACACTCCCCGCCCTGAAACGACGAGGATTCTTGTTTCAACGTTCGCGTAGCGTGGCCTACGGCCTTGGTGACTTATTTAACCAGGCCGGAGCCAGGAAAAATAGAGGTCTCCTCGACCCAAGCGTAGTTGGTCTTTGACCTAGGTTTCGGTGGGGCACACCGTACCTTTTTTTTATACAGATAGATACTTTTTTTATCTAATTTTTTCATAGACGTTCAAGTCGTTAGACCCAATTACGCAATATGTACGCTCTACATATTTTTTACGTTGCCTACTTATGATTAGATAGTATCTCTCTACTTTCCAAGTCTATTGTTTATGCTTTCATTATAGCACATCTATTACAAACTTTCATTGAAAGCCGTCGTTCGCGTAGCGTGGCCAAAGGCCAACGAAGGACGGGGCGCGATTACCCAAAATTTTCGATAATTTGGGATCATTTCCCATTCCCTTGTCTACCATTAAAGTGGCAACTAATCCAAAAAATTCCTAAACAGTCCACTGCTAATGGCACTACACCGATGAGCAACACCATCCAATGCACCTTAACTGGAAACATCGAGTCAGTAGCTCAGGTAAACTATCTCCTCAGTCAGGATGGCCTTCGATTCAAAATCAAAACCTTGCCCACTGATGATATTCCAACTGGAACCCATTCCTGGCAAGTGGCCCCTAATACTAGCTCAGATGGTGTAATAGGCTCTCTCTACCTAGAAGCGATGACTGAGACAATCCAGGAAGAGCAATGGTTAATCGCTGGCAGAGTAGTGCAGTTAGGAAAACGGGGACAGTTTGTACAACTAAAAGTGTCCAGACCAGGACATAAAACCCTAAAGATAAGTGTCTTGGGCTCTAGCAAGCACATGAAAATTGGGGAACTGTGGGAAGTAGTTGCTAAGCGCCAACGAGATACCCTGATTCTACATCGAGCTTTACCCCAAGGAGAGCACAATTCCAATAGCCGCCCAGCTTCGAAGAAAAACCGCAGCCACAAACCGGTCGAGTCTAGGAAGTATAAACATGAGTCAACATTTCAACAAACCCAAACAACCTTGTTACAACAGGCTCTGACCAGGCTATCAGATGACCATTATCCCTCCAAATCCACACTAGCTGCTCCCCCGACGGAAACCATTGATAGAGTTTTAGCCACGTTGAAACAGAAAACTGATGTCAACGATTGGCAATTAGACTTGCCTAAACAGCGAGGTCGAACAAGATGGGAATGGGAAGCGTTCTCCCCTTCAACCCAGCAACAAGCACGAGTGAGTTTGAAGGGAAACTATATCCACGTATATTATTACCAGTTTCCGGATATCCCATCTGCAAGTGTTGATTCTCAATCCTATGATCGTTTAATTGTTACTCCTTTAGGAGCAGCTAGAAGCATTGGTGCCAGTTGTTTCAAAATTCTGATTGGTCCGTATGAAGTAGTCTTAGACTGTGGCACTCGACCCAAAGGCTACGACCCTTTGCCCGCCTTGGACTATCTGGATAATCCTCACCTGCTCCTGATCTCCCATAGCCATCAAGACCACCTTGGTGCTGTGCCTGTCTTTCACAGCCGCTACCCTGATGCGCGGATGATTTCAACTCATGGCACCAGAGAAATTGCCCATGTCATGCTCAGGGATGGACTGAAGATACAGCAACTGAATGAAGACTCTCCAGAGTTATTTGATGAGGCCGATTTAGAACAAACCTTGTTTCAATTGGAAACTCAACCAGTAGGCAAAGACTTTGAGGCATTACCGGGACTAATGGTAAGGTTCATCAATGCCGGGCATATCTTGGGTGCGGCTTGTATCTATCTGCGCTATAAGGATATGTCTTTACTCTACACCGGAGACTTCCACACCACCAATAGTCGCACCACTAACGGCTTGAATTTAGCTGAGCTTCCTGAAGCGGATATTTTAATTACTGAGTCTACCTATGGTTCCTCTGTCCACCCCGCTAGAAGAAATCAAGAAACTGCATTGATGGAATCCATTGCTGAAGTAGTGCAAGCTGGGGGCAATGTCTTGATTCCCTCTTTTGCCTTGGGTAGAGCTCAGGAAATATTGTTAGCGATCCGCACCTCCAAGCTATTTAATAAATTAACAGTTCCCATCTTTGTGGATGGATTGGTCAGAGCAGTCACAGAGGTATTTCGAGAAAACCTGGACTTATTGCCTATTCCAGTTCAGAACTTAGTTAAGATTAATGGCCAGGAGCCATTCTTTGATAAAACCAGTACACCCCCAATTATTTCTATCGAACACCCTCGGGAACGTCCGATTGCGATCGCAAAACCCAGTGTAATTGTTGCCAGTTCTGGTATGCTCACCGGTGGACCGTCAGTCTATTATGCCTCAGCACTGCTAGAGCAAGAGAATGCTGCCATCTTTATTTCTGGCTACACTGATGAAGAATCCCCTGGCCGCCTCTTGCAAAGTCTCAAAACTGGGGACACTGTTGAACTAGATCGGAAATCAATTACTGTCAAAGCTCAAATCAAACGGTTTAACCTCTCTGCCCATACCGATAAGGTAGGACTCGGACAAGTAATCAACAAGGTAAAGCCCAAGCACCTAGTCTTAATTCATGGAGAATTAGAATCCTTACACCAAGTAGCCCGGTCTGGAGACAATCAGTCCTTATGCTATATCCATATTCCTGCTGTGGGGGATAAAATTGAATTAGGAGTAGCACCGGAACAGCTTTCCCGACAGCAGATTGCTAAGATTCAGCAACCCCAAGAGTTTGACGTGATGGTAGAGAGCTTTGGTACCGATGCTTGGTTGCGAGTTCCCGAAGAGGTGGTGGAAAAAGACCCTCGATGGCAGACCTTGAGTATCAGCGGCATTATCAAAGCGCGATGGGATGGTGTGAATCTCAAGCTTGCTCCTATGCAACCGGAAATGATACTTCAGGAAGAAGAAATTGAAGCAGGGCTTAAGAGTGGAAAGAATTGCTGTGCCGTGTGTCAGTTTTTCAGTGGTAGATTTTGTCAGTCTCCTGATAGTCCTTTGTTTGAGCGGAGGGTTGATCCCTTGGCAATCTGTGATCAATTCCAATCTAAAGTCCAGGATTTCTCAACTCTTGACACTGACCTTCTGTGGTCAGAGGAAGTTGATGACTAGCAGGAGCCCTCTCCTACTCCATATCTCCGAGATTTTCCCGAGCTTATCCATTTAAAAAAGGCGGCACCCAGATTCGAACTGGGGATAAAGGCTTTGCAGGCCCCTGCCTTACCACTTGGCTATGCCGCCACTAGTTCTTTATTATATCATACTATATCAGTTTTCAATTCTAATAATATCTCTGAATTACCCATATTAAAAATTTTCCCGCGTCCACTGCGTCCCCTTTGTCCGGTGCTGACCTAGTCAAGGAAGACGCAAAGAACGCTTATAAGTAGGTTTTTTATTGGTTAATTGTGCCGTTGGGCATAGTTACCTGATTTAAATTAGTGTTATCGAAATTAGCACCATTGGTCATAGCATCCCTGAGATCAGACCTTTCTAAGTCTGCCCTAGCCAGATCGGTACCATTGAGATTGGCACCAGTCAAGTTAGATCCTTTTAAATCTGTATTACTTAAATTGGCACCAGTCAGGTTAGCACCGCTTAAATCAGCATTGGCTAAATCTGCTCCAGCAAAATCGGCACCGGTGAGATTGGCATTGCTGAAGTTAGCCTGACTTAAATCAGCACGGCTGAAGTTAGCACCAGTCAGATTAGCATTAGTCAAATCTACTCCTGACAAGTCCACATTCGTACAATCTGCCCCACTGAGGTTAGCACCCCTGAGGTCTTTCTCGATCAGGGGTGTACACTTGTTAATATGCCCTGACCCTATATTATCCGCAAACGCTGTGGGTTCCTCTTGAGAAACACTTACCTGTATTGGCTCCGCTTGTGCAACTGCTCCAGTTTCTAATCGCTCAGGTTCTGCCACTGGTCTAGGTTCTACAAAACTGGCTAACCATCCTATACCCGCAAGAGCAAGTAAGACTGTACCCATACCAATCAACATCAGACCAGACCCATTACTATGATGTTTGGCCACTACGGATTTAGAATGCGTTCGCTTTTTAATCTCAGCAAGGGCTTTTTCCATAAATTCTGGGGGAATTTGTGCCTCTTTACCTGCTTCAATTAACTCCTTTACAGAATAGCTTTGGTTGTGCTGAGCATAGAGTTGAGCCGCTAGGGCGAATGCTTGGTGGGCTTGGTCTTCAGGGATACGGTCTTTTGGGAGTTTCATAATTATTAGGAAGCTTAGGAAACCAGTGAGAGCTGAGATAGTATAAGAGTCAGGCTGTCAAGCCTTTCAGTTTCTAATCTAGCAAGCCAGACTTTCAAGTGTTAATGGTTGCTTAATCGAGCTTGGTGACCTCACGGCTAAACTGATCACGGCAGTGAGGGTAATCTATCCCGCCAATCAATTAACTTACCTTAAAGTGACCCTGGGTCTATGGTTAACTAGCGTAGGCTTTGGATTTATGCTTCTTTATCTTGCGAATACTTGCTAATATAATTAGATCTGTTCGCTCATTTCGCTCATAGTAACGTGGTGACCCTTCCTGTTCAACAAGAGCATCTGTTTAACCGCAGCCTCAACACCATCAAAGGTGTAAAATTACTGTTTGTCGAAGCACAGCTGCTTTTCGATGTCTCTTGCCCTGATCTTGATGCCCTCAAACAGCAACTGGAAAATCCTTTCTCGATCTTTGTTTGTGGAGAATTTAATGCCGGAAAATCCAGTGTGCTGAATTGCTTGAGTAATGACGAGCTAGCTGCTGTGGGCATACTTCCGACCACAAACTCGATTCAACCCTATTACCCAGAGGGGTTTGATGGCATTGTCTTTATTGATAGCCCAGGAACAAACTCGATCATTGAACGTCACCAAGCACTGACAGAGGATTATCTACAGCATGCTGATATCATTCTGTTTGTCACTTCAGTGGAACGACCTCTGACTAAATCAGAGCTGGACTTTCTCTCCTTAGTGAGTAAGATTTGGGTACGTAAGGTAATCGTTATTATCAATAAAGTCGATCTGATCACCCCACAAGAGAGTGAACAGATTATCTCACACGTCAAAGATGGACTTCGTGATGTCTTTACAGAAGTACCACCTTTATTTACAGTATCAACACGCACTGGTACAGACATCGACAGCCTACGAGACTTCTTACTAGAGTTTCTGGTAGAAGCTGAAAAAATACGGCTAAAACTTCAGGGTCCTCAGAACTCTCTATTAGTTTACCTAGAGCAGTTAGATAAAAAAAACTATCAGGCACGGGAAAAAGTTATTGCCGAAAAAACGATATTTGACCGATCCCTGTTGCGAATCAATGAGCGCATTGAGCAATATGACCTAATTTTTGGTGTATTTAGAGAAAAAATTCGTGACCTGTTTACCAATCTAATTCAACAACTACATAAGCTAATCCAGGATAATTTCGCCTTCATTAGCCTATTGAAAAAGCGTATTATTAGGGAAGACGATCTCCTGGAAGAAAAAGTAGCTAGAGCGATCAAGGAGGTAAAACTTGAGCAACAGATGGAGGATATTGTTAAGGAAGCAGCATCAACCCTCATCAAATATCGAGAACAAATTATTCGCGAAGCTAGGGAAGATTTACAAGTAGCAGCCAGCCTCTCAGAAGACTCATTTCAGGTTCCCGAACTTAATAGTGGTAAAATCGATACCACTACTATCTCTGAGAATCTTAAGGTAGCCTCAGAAAAGGGACTCAACAACTTTTTAACCTTGGGAACTGCTGCCGCAGCAACAGGAATTGGGGGACATGTAGTAGCCACCGCTGCACTATTTGATCTGTCAGCTTTTGTACTAGCTCTGATGTTGACCATGTTTAGCTTCAATGCGGTTCCTAAGCAGCGTGAAAAGGCAACCCAACAGCTTGATGAAACCTTGCGTGAGTTGCAGAATAACTATACCGATAAGCTAAAACAAGGTTTGCAGCAAGAATTGGTAAATAGCCTCAACCAGTTCACTGACTCTCTGAAGCCAAGACTGGGTGAAATTGAGCATAAACTCGCTGCAAGTCAATCATTGGAGGATAATCTAAAGAGTCTGCGGCAGGAGATTAACGATATTCTAAAGGAGGTAGACCAGCTATAGATATCAGGGCTGTTTCATCGAATGATTTTTAATATTCATAGTCGCAAGCTCACGGTATACCCTGATTCGGAACGAGTGTTTGTTCATCTATTTGGCTCACAACCAACAGCATTCTGGCTAGATAGCTCTCGCGTAGAACCTGGTCTATCTCGCTTTTCTTTTATGGGAGATGCTACAGGACCAAACAGCCTGCTAGTGCAATACTCGATTACTGACCAAAAACTTACCATTAACTGCTCGGGAAAAACAACACATCGTAGAGAAAGTATCTTATCCTATCTACACAGAGAAATTGAGCGTCGATACAACTGTTTAGAAGGACTTCCCTTTGACTTTAACTGTGGTTTTGTTGGCTACTTTGGTTACGAACTAAAGGTAGAATGTGGCGGAAATATCGGCCATCAATCGCCATTTCCAGATGCGATGTTTCTCTTAGCAGACCGAATTATTGCTTTTGACCATCAAGAGCAAGTAACCTATCTGTTGTGTCTAACTAAAAACGGGGAAAAGAGCGACGCCAATGCCTGGTTTGATGGTATCGAACAACAGCTTTGTACTCTACCTCCTCTGCCTCCCATTGAGTTAGACTATACTCATCGAAAAGTTAGCTTTAGATTGAGTCGTCCCTACCAGAGATATCTGGAGGATATTCAAGAAAGTCTGGATCAAATTAAAGCTGGAGAAAGCTACGAAATTTGCTTGACTAACAAAATTTATGCCAATATCGAACTTGACCCCTTGGCATTTTACCGAAGGTTGCGCGAACTCAATCCTGCACCCTACTCTGCCTTCCTAAAATTTGGCGAACTAGCTGTGGCTTGTTCATCCCCAGAACGATTCCTTAAAATTGACCCCTCAGGTTGGGTGGAATCTAAACCCATCAAAGGAACTGCCGCACGAGGCGAAACAGAAGAAGAAGATCGACTGCTGTCCGAGGCGTTACGCACTCAGGAAAAAAACCGTTGTGAAAACATAATGATTGTAGACTTACTTCGGAACGATTTGGGCAGGGTTTGCGAAATTGGCAGTGTCCATGTCCCTAAGTTAATGGATGTGGAAACCTATGCCACAGTTCATCAACTGGTGAGTACAATTCGGGGTCGTTTGCGTCCAGATGTAGGGGTGGATGAGTGTATTCGTGCCACATTTCCTGGAGGATCCATGACTGGCGCTCCTAAGATCTCAACCATGGAGATTATTGATCGATTGGAACTCCAGGCCAGGGGAATCTATTCCGGAGCAATCGGGTTTCTTGCACTCAACGGTGCTGTAGACCTTAACATTGTGATCCGAACTGCTGAGATTACTCCCAATCAAGTATCGATTGGTATTGGTGGTGCTCTGATTGCCTTATCGAATCCCCAGCTAGAATTTGAAGAAACCCTACTCAAGGCTGAAGCCCTAGTGCGTGGGATTGTCTACACGGTTTGTGGAGAGTTTTCCCCAGAGTTGTTTGAGATTGATGGTTTACAAGCCAAGATGGTTAATTGTTAATATAGCAGTTCTCAATGGGTGAAGTACCTCGTCCAGGGTTAATGGGAGTAGGGAGTAGGGAGTAGGGGTAAGAAAATTAAATTTACCTCCCGACCCTCACTTGGGCGGTAGAGGCCGGAACTTAGTTCGGTAGAGTTGTTGAATTGCCAAAGCTACCAAACCAAGGGTAGTAATACCAAAGATAAAGGTGGCTAGGGTACTGACTCCCACGACCAGCGTCCGAACTGCGATCGCAATTTTGAGGGCTGTCTGAGAGTTAGACGTGAGGGGTTTATTAGCAAAGGTTGTAGCAATCGAAGCAGTTAGAAAATAAATAGCGCTAGTCAATCCTCCAGAAATCAATGCTCCCGTAAGGCAGCGCCAGGGGGAAGGTAGCGCTTGAGTACTGTTAGGGGTTTCTGTGTCTTGGTTAGATGTTGTCATTAGTCATTAGTGACCAGTATTCAGCAAGTATTAAGTAGGGTTTTAACTATGATGCGGTAGCTTGTTATGTCTGCTAAGTTTTATCTCTACTAGTTGGGCTCTCCCGAGGCTGATCCACAGGGGATTCTAACCTGACACCTCTCAACCAGTTATCGATACCAGGATCAATAACGAAGCTACCAGATCTAATATTACCTTTGTGTGTAATACTTAGTGTTAAGATGGAAAGATAACTGCTTCCAAGCTTTGTAGAGCTTCTTTGAAGTCTTTATTAAAAATAGTCACATCAAATTCATCAGCAGCTTCAATTTCGGCTTTGGCAATAGAAAGGCGTTGGGCGATTACTTCTTCACTATCCTTTCCCCTCAAGCGAATCCGCTGCTCTAATTCATCTAGACTGGGGGGTAGTACAAAAATACGGAGAGCAGAGGGAAAGGTTTTATTGATTTTCCTTGCCCCAACCAATTCTATTTCTAAAATAACAGACTTACCCTTCTCAAGAAGCTGCTTGACTGGCAAACTAGGTGTACCATAGTAATTACCAGCGTACTCAGCCCACTCTAAGAGTTCACCCCCTATCATCATTTCTTCAAACTGGTCACGACTGACAAAGTAATAGTTTTTCCCATGCACCTCCCCAGGACGAGGTTGCCTGGTGGTTGCTGAAATCGAAAGATCAAGTTGTGGGTGTCGCTTCAGGAGCTGCCGTAGCAAGGTTCCTTTACCAACACCAGAAGGACCAGTTAATACAATGAGTCTCCCTGCTGCCATGTTGAGTCTAGTTAAGCTTAAAGCTTAATTATTACCATTGTGACTATCTTTATTGATAACGAAGCGATGGGCAACAGTTTCTGGCTGAATTGCCGAGAGGATGACATGGCTGGAATCGGTCACAATTACCGCTCTGGTGCGACGCCCGTAGGTTGCATCTATGAGATATCCACGCTCTTTTGCCTCAGTAATGATCCGCTTGATAGGAGCAGACTCTGGAGAAACAATTGCTACAACTCGGTTTGCTGAAACAATGTTACCAAAACCAATATTAATCAGCTGAATGTCCATGAGCAACTAACGGCAAAAGCCGGATGAGAAGCTAGTATAAGTATTCAAGTACAATAGTAGCGACATTAATTTAGCCTTACAAGCCTAAAATCTGGTAAAAAAACGGATTTTAGGGACTCATCCGTCTTCAGTGTTGAGTACATAGGTTATTTTGTTGCCGGATAAGCAACCCATAGCTCAAGCTGGCACAAGGGTGACACAAAAAGGTAAGTAGCGAGGGGTTCCGCTGCTAGTAATTCAGCGGAACCAGTAACATCCACGATGTCTGTAATCATTACTACTAAAGCACGACGAGTTTGCTGATTCACCAGTTTTGTAACAGCACCAAAATAGTCTGGCTCTAATAATACTGACTGAATCGGAGTAATACGTTCTATGAGTTTCGATAGTTGATGTTGACCCCGTTCTGGTGGAATCGAGATCGTTATGTCTCGATCAAAGACACCGACGCCCACGCGATCGCCCCGATGTAACCCAGCTAATGCTAGGGCTAGAGTAATATTCAATCCCCCATCAAACTGCTTCAGTTGAAGTACCTGTGCCGTCATCAACCGTCCCCGGTCCAGTAATATAACTTAAAGTCTGCTCTTTTTCCGGTTCCAGCACCCTGACTAAAGGGCGAGAGCGGCGAGCAGTGGCTTTCCAATCAATCAGGCGAGTGTCATCACCAATGCCATAGTCCCCCAGTTCAGGAAATTCTGTGCCAGCACCCAAGTTTCGCGAACGGCGCATGGTACCAGTATTTTCCAGGGTCCGTGCAACTAAGATGGCGAGGGGCAATGCCAGTATCGTGTAATTGCTGCAACATACCCATATACAAGCAACGACAGGCTTCCGTGTAGTTACCCTGCTGCTGATAGTTTTGCGATCGCTGCCACCAATTGACCAAAAAGTTGGGTCTCAAGCCCCGTCCTTCTAGGACGGCTTTCATTCTTTGTGCTCTACTATTACGTAGAGTTGTCCCACGTCAATAATGAAAGTCTTAGAGTTCAAGGTCAAAGGGAAAAAAGCTCAATATGCCGCGATTGATGAGGCTATACGCACTGGTCAATTTGTCCGCAATAAGTGCGTCCGTTACTGCATGGACAATAAAGGTGTAGGACAAAAAGAACTGTATCGTCACAATACGTGGCTTAGAGCAGAATATCCCTTTGTGAAAGACTTAAACTCTCATGCCTGCCAAGCTTCGGTCGAAAGAGCTTATAGCTCAATCGCTAGATTTTACGATAAATGCAAAAAGAAAGTCCCTGGGAAAAAGGGATACCCTAAGTTCAAAAAGTTTTCCAGATCAGTTGAATACAAGACGTCGGGCTGGAAATTGTCCCCTGATTCTAAATCAATAAATTTATTAGATAAAAAAGGGATTGGGAAACTAAAATTAAAAGGGACTTGGGAATTATGGCGCTACGATTCGGCAAAGCCGTTCGCGAAGCGTGGCCTAAGGCCTCCGCTACCCGAACAAAAACTGATCAAGCGAGTTAGATTGGTGCGCCGTGCAGATGGTTACTATGTTCAGTTCTGTATAAAGGTTGATGAAAAGGAGCTTTTAGAGCCAACACATACTAATATTGGACTGGATGTAGGACTTAAGGAGTTCTATACCGACTCCCAGGTTTTATCGTAAAGGCGAAAAAAGACTGAAATTTTATCAACGTCGGGTTTCTCGCAAAAAGAAAGACAAGGCCGTAGGCCACGCTACGCGAACATCCAATCGCAAAAAAGCCATAAATAGACTAGGACGAGAACATCTCAATATAAGTAGGCGACGTTTTGGCGTAGCCTGCGCGAAGCGCATAGAACATGCCAAGAGACTGGGAACGAAGTTACCGAAAGAAGAGTGCAGCCAAAGCAAGTTGGTAGGCTATGCATCTGCATGTGACAGATTTTGTTGTAAGGCTGCACTCTTCTAAGGTTTCATCTCCGGCACGTTGCGTAATCCACTCTAACGATGTGGTTGCCTATGAAAATTTGAGAGTAAAGAATTTGGTCAAAAACCACTGTCTTGCCAAATCTATTAATGATGCAGGTTGGTATCAGTTTCGCAAATGGCTTGAGTATTTTGGACAAAAGTTTGGTAGACAAACGATAGCGGTAAATCCTGCTTATACTAGCCAGGATTGCTCAAGTTGTGGTGAAGTTGTCAAAAAATCCCTATCAACTAGAACTCATACTTGCTCATGCGGGTGTGTATTAGACCGCGATTCGGCTTCGCCGACGCTACGCGAACATAATGCAGCTATCAATATTCTGAAAAGAGCCTTGGGTACGGCGGGGCACGTCGGAACCTGGATTGACCGTAGGTCACGCTACGCGAACGTTGATCCAAACGCTGGGGGAGATTTGGCCTCTGCTGTTCTTGATTCCGGTCAGGTTGAGTAAGTCGAGTCGTTGATCCAAGAATCCCCGTTCTTTTAGGACGGGGAGTGTCAACACTGATAATTCTGGAACTGGTCGTTTTGTCACTCTGTTTGCAGCTTGAGTCAGTTGCTGGTAATAAGAAATAATATAAGGATTTAATCCTCTCAACAGTCGCACCCCTAGCAAGCTTAGGATTACAGCAACAAGTAACCAAAACGTTATCCTAATCACTTGGCCTAGTATAGGAGACAGTAACCAAGATGGCAATGCTCCTTGGGGTTGGTCAAGAGGCACCTGAGACATTTTCAGTTCCCACCACTCCCCGAATTGTCGTTGCACCAGCTGCAACTGCCAATCCAAACTGTTTTTTTCAAAGGAACCAGAAGACATAAGATACTGATAACTAATAATGTTACACAGCGGATTTATCCCATAGATTAATTCATCCGTGCATCTGTGTTATTATTGTGTCTAGTCCACCCTTCTATTATTTCCCATTTACCATAATCTAAAATAACAGTACTTAAAGCCAGTAAAAACTGCTATTTACTAATATGACAAGTCTCTATACTGACATCGAGATCAATGTCCCAAGGCAGAAGGTTTGGCAAATTTTGTTCCATAAACAGCAGTGGAAGTACTGGAACACATTTCTATTTGATTGTGACTCAACTTTACGGTTTGAGCAGGGGAAAGAAGTCTTTCTATCGCTGCGACGGCTTCCCAATGAAGAAGAGACAGAATTTGAGCCATTAGTGACTCAGGTCAAGCCTAATGTGTGTTTAAGTTGGGTGTCTTCTATTCCTGGCTTTCGTAGTGAATGTGTATTTGATTTGCAAGATATAGGAGTAGGTCGTACCAAATACATCCACAAACACTCCTATTCAGGTATATTGTCTCGGGTGTTTCTACCGTTTATCCGAGAGGATGAGTTACGAGGTCTTAAACGAATGGCATGGGAGTTGAAGCGTTATGCTGAGGGGTTTTAGAACGTTAGTATGGCGCTAGCACAGCCTCACTCCGGGTGAAGTGTTAAAGATGACACTGTAGACAAAATACGACTTAACCACACCCGGAAGCACTCGTTTACCTGACAACTAATTAGTCAAGATAGCCCATCAGTTCATCTGTCCCTTCACTAACATTTGTAGCAATAGGACGATTTTGGGGTAATGGCTTTATGCTCAGCTGTTTCCTATCGATGTATCCTGAGGGTCCAGTTCCTTTAGCAGTGAATTGGAGTTCCTTGTCTTTATTGCTATCTGTGCTGCTCATATCCCTCCTGGGACTCCTGAGTTAGAGTCAAAAATACATTATTATATAGCTATGTCTGGTCTAAGTTGACCAAGTTAGGCTTACAGTAAAGAAAAACTACTGTCAAGGTTATACTATCACATTTGATAGGAGTTTTATACCTAAAGCTGCTAGAACGCCCACAGCCAAAGTGATCCCTGATGGGGTTTAGCAGATTTTGGGAATGATTGAGATATCAGTAAAGCTACCAGTACAGCTAGCAGTTGAAGCTAGTCAGGGCATCATAATCTCTAGATGTTGGCCTCAACAACCATGATTGTGGCAGCAATGGTGAACAGATTCATCGGCCATTAACTAATGACTAATAAATCCTTAGCCTTCCTCTGGATTGTTCTATAGTCCTTAATGATTGGTTCTAGTCCTTCTTCTTCCTTTTCAACATAATCATCTAAATCTACAAATACTCTTTTTATTTCTTCATATATCAGAGTACACTTTAAGTTAAGTTGCTCTTTAATATCTGATATCAACTTAGTTTTATCACTGTCTAATTTTTTGCTAATCTTGCTAATTATCATTTTTCTTTTCAGATAAAGCGCTCCCCCGGAAAATAAAATCCCAACTCCGGCAAACGCAGCACCGATAATATCCAATATTACTATCTCCGTTATCGCCATAAATAGGCCAGCAATTACTGTTACTGCCGCTCCACCTAATATATTGGTAGCGACTCCACTAGCGTTAGATTTTAAAGTATTGATAAACTCAGCATCTTCAAGAAGCTTAGATGCTTTTTGCTTAACGTCTTCAAACACCTCATGACGGCGCTCCATAACTCGGATAGATAGATTGCTATTACTGGAATAATTCTGGATAGTATTTAAATCTTGTATTAACGAATCAATTAGGTATTTAATATCCCCTAAAACATGGTGTGTCCCCTCTTTTAAGGTTTCCTCTAACGAGACTTGTAGCTCTGGTTCATACTTGGCCTTGATCTGATCGATCCAGGCTTGGATCGAGGCATTTTTATTAACGGTACCAACAACGGACTTATTAATTAGTTTAGGAAAGGTGAAACCAGTGCTAAAATCAGATTTTATTTGCTCAGCAACTCGATCATAGTTGGCGGCCAACTTATCCACCAGTTTACTAATCTCATCTTGAGACTTTTTTTCACCGACAGCTAGTTTAGTTTTGATTCGTTCTACTGATGATTTATCCAGCTCTAGTTGCCGTTGGATAGATTTTAATTCATGGTCTAATTCATCAATCACGTTGTGAGTGCGATCGCTAATTGATTTAAGTTTAATTTTGTAAGTCTCCCCACCGGTAACCATATCATTAATAAATCCTCTCACTTCCCTAAACCCACTCCACTCTTCATTCCCATTATTTTCTAATTCCGCTGATGTCGCAAAAACTATAGGAGACTCAATATGTCGTTGACTAGCATAGTCTTTAACTCTCTGAGTATTTCGGCTTAATTCTTCGGGTTTAGTTAAATCAGACTGTTGAAGTATAAATACTACTTTTTTACGCCATTGCTCACTGACATAATCCAAGAGTTCCCAAGCTGTTTTATGATAGGGGTTCTTAGCGAAGAATACAAAAAACACTAAATCACTGTTAGGAATATAGTTTTCAGTAATCTCTTGGTGGTTTTCCAGAATCGTATTCGTTCCGGGAGTATCAACAATTGATAAGGTTTTCAATATGTCAATGGGTAAACCAATTTTTCGTAAGGTTGGGCTAATCTCTTTTTCAAACTGTTCCTCTGAATAAACAATTTGTTGAATAATATCCGTACATGGTTCAACATCAGTTTTACAAATATTTTCTTGAAGTAGGGCATTGATAAAGCTACTTTTACCGGCTTTTACTTCTCCAACAATCACTAATGAAAACGGTTCATTACTATTTTTTTGTATCGTCCTGATTTTTGACTGTAATTCTGGTTTATTAATTTGACTAGCAAATTTATGCAAATCTTGTAATAGGTGATCAATATCAAGTTTGTGGTTGTACAAAACTTGATCAATAATTTGATTGTTCATTAATATTACTCCCCTAGAGTATACTATCCTAAATTAGAATTATAAAAAAAATTATTATTAATAATCTAGAATAGATTAAGTATAGTTATTTTAAAATGATATCGCAAGGTAAACAAACTGATTAGGTAAGCCGTCAGCACTAAGCTGTCAGTAGTGAGCCCTTGATTAGTCATTAATCAGTAGTCATTGCTGATTTGTGTAATGCATTCGAATTATGAATCGGAGCGTAGAGTCCCAATGTTGATGAAACCCGAATCCCCTCATATTCTTGTAAATTTTCTCGAAGTGCTGACGCAGTTGAGGAAGAATAACCTTTAAAATCTCTCTCACGGTAACCAACTGAAATAGACAAAATTCGCTTATTGCTGATTGTTTCAGTTTAATCCCTCTTGGCTAGGTTTGTCTAAACACCATTGCTCAGGACTGACCCAATTACCCAGTAAGTAGGTGGGCATAAATAAACGTTAAAACTCAAAATCCGAAAATGAAGCTGGAATCCTCTATTCATAGGGGTTTCATAATTTTGAATTTAAATGGCTATTTTACACTTAATTACGCCCACCTACTTATAATGAAATTAAGTCGAAATAGCATAGTGTTTGTAGATAGCAAGATTAATCATGGCAGCAACACACATACGCTTTGACTGGGCGATCAAAAAACAACTGCGGGATAAAGCTAATTATGTTGTCCTCGAAGGCTTTATCAGCGAATTACTCGGGGAAGTGATTACCATTGAATCAATATTAGAGAGTGAAAGTAATCCTCAGACACAAGACAATAAACTCAACCGGGTGGATATTCTAGCTCTCAATAGTGCTGGGGAATTATTGCTGGTGGAAGTTCAAAATAGTTCGGAAAATGATTACTTTCAGCGGATGTTATTTGGAGTTTCGACTCTGATTACCGAATATCTGGATAAAGGAGAGCCTTATAGTAAAGTCAAAAAGGTCTACTCAATTAATATAGTTTACTTTCCCCTCGGCCAAGGAGAAGATTACATATATCAGGGAAAATTAGATTTTATAGGACGTCATATCCAGGACAGACTAGAGCCATCAAATCTCCAGAAGGAATTGTTCAAAATTGAGCAGGTGTACCAGATATTTCCGGAATATTACATCTTGAGAGTGAAACAGTTTGATGATGTGACTAAAAACAGTTTGGATGAATGGATATATTTCCTTAAAAATAGTGAAATCAAGGAAGACTTCCAAGCCAGGGGATTAGCCCAAGCTAAAGAAAACCTGAGGATTGAGAATCTACCGAATACAGAAAAGGCAGCTTATCAGAAATATCTGGAAGATAAACGGTATGAAATTAGTATGCTGGAAGGGGCAGAGGCAGTTGGAGAATTAAGGGGTATAGAAGAGGGCATAAAACAGGGCATAAAACAGGGCATAAAACAGGGCATAAAACAAGAACGTCGTGCTAGCATAGAGCGAATACTCCAACTACGATTTGGAACGATTCCTTCAGAGATATCTGAAACAATACAAGGCTTAGATATCCAACAATTGGATACCTTGATGGCAACGGCATTAACAGCTAATTCTTTAGATGAGTTTAGCCAACATCTGCTTTAACCATTGACCTTAGCCTAATAGGTATGCCAAGGGCGAACAACCTTTAACCCAACGACACCACAACTCCTAAACTTTCATACCCAATCCTATCCACTGCTGACAAGGCATAGATTCCGGACTCTAGCGCTATCTCTAGCGTGGCTGAATTCAGAATTTTGTACAACCTCCAAACCCCATCTTGTTGTCGATAAAGGGTCCAATAACAAGTTTCTCCATCACAAACTTTCTGCCAACTTAGCTTACCATCTCTTGCTCTGACATTACCTGGTGTTTTAGGTGGCTCAGTCTGTAACCACTCCATAGTAGGAACAACAGCAGGATCAGAATAAATAGAGCTTTTGAACTGGTCAACCACCTCTAAACGATTTTCTGTGAATACTTTCATGCTATAGAAAATATTCCCCAGAGAAATTTGAGACACTAGGTTACGGCTAATTTCAACTTGTTCTTCATACTCAGAAATCGGCCACTCGTCTCCATCTAACTTACTGAGTCTATTTCCAGAATAAATGTGTCGATTTTTAGGATTATTTTCTGTCCACCATTGCAGTAAAACCGGATAACTTTGCGCAGGAGGCTCAATGCGCCAGTAAAGTTGAGGAGCAATATAATCGACCCAGCCTTCTTCTAGCCATTTTTTCGGGTCAGCATAGATAGCTTCATATTGATCTAATCCCTTAATTTGAGGAGGTTGTCCAGGACGATAAATTCCAAAAGGACTAATCCCAAATTTAACGGTTGGCTTATTAGCTTTAATGCCAGTGTAGAGACGCTCAACTATCTTATTCACATTGTCCCTGCGCCAATCCCCCAAACTCAGTTCACCCCCAGCTTCCTGATAAGCTTCATAGGTTTTTTGATCAGGAAAATCTTGATCTTTGATAGGATAAGGATAGAAATAGTCATCCAGATGAATCCCATCTACATCATAACGATCGACTACATCCAGAATCACGTTATAAGTCCAGTCCTGAACTGTTTTTACTCCTGGATCCATCCACAATTGCTTACCGTATTGATACACATAGTTTGAATGGGTAACACTGATGTGAGGCTTGACTTTTGTTGAAACTTGTGATCCTGTTGCAGCGCGGAACGGGTTAAACCAGGCGTGTAGTTCAATATTGCGCTTATGGCATTCTGCGATCGCAAACTCCAGCGGGTCGTAAAACGGTTCTGGTGCTTGCCCTTGGATGCCTGTTAGCCATTCACTCCAAGGTTCTAATTCTGAGGCATATAACGCATCTGCTGTAGGTCGTACCTGTAAAAACATAGCATTGAGGTTAAGTTCCTCAATCCGGTCAATAATCTCGATCAGTTCCTCTTGCTGTTTTTCTGCTGCTAGACCCTTTTGAGACGGCCAGTCAATGTTCCAGACACTGGTAACCCAAACTCCCCGAAACTCTCGCTGATGGCTAACCTCCCTAGTGGTTTGGAAAGCAACCGTATATTTTGAGTTTAGGTCTGGCACCTGACCCAAATACGCCAAAGCTTGATAGATAAATGCTGCCACATCCGCACGAGTTGCCACTTGAGTCGGTCGCAGTCGCTTGGGATTGGGATAATTGACAATTATGTTAGCATCCGTAGCGCTGGCTATCCTGTCTCGGGCATAACCAGGAATTTTATCGACATCTTGATAGAGTTCGGGTAGCTCTCTCTGTACATCCGATATCTCACTCAAGGGAAGGTTCAATCCAGCTGCGATCGCTACCAAGGCTTCCACTCGAACCAGATTAGTGTCTGGGCGGAAGCGATTACCAGGATAACCCGACATAAAGCCAGTTTCGTAAGCATATTGAATCGCTTCTTTTGCCCAGTGTTTCTGTGATACATCAATAAAGGTCGGAGCAGCTCGTTGTTTATCGGGTTGGGAAAAAGCGTTTTTTAATATGGCAGCAAACTGAGATCGATTCATGGGTAGATTAGGTCGGAATCTGCCATCAGGAAAACCGCTAATCATTCCTTGATTGGCTAAACCTTCAATAAATGGCTTTGCCCAGTGATTTTCTGTATCAGGGAAGCCAGTTTCAGAAGCTACCATAGTTTTATTGCGAGGCATATTGGGGGCTTAACCGCAATTTTAGCCGCACTATTATAGCAAGTGGCAAATTAATACCAAGTTGCGTTTACAGATAATAAATTCACTGATGGGGAGATGGCCAGAGGTCGTGATGGCAGGGAATAAATATATTTAATACATCAAAAGTCCCGAGATTAGAGAGAGTAATTGATGATCTGATTAGGAGCGATAGTAATAATGTTTGATTCAATAGTCTTGCTTTTCAAATCCTATCATCGGTGCCATCCCCTTATCCGATGATCTCCTTATCGAGTCATTGTCTGCTCGCGCTCGTTGCCATACTTAAGCAATGTCAGGAGGTAGATTGTTAGAATCTGACTTGGGTGCTGACCGGATTTGCTGTAGTTGAGCTTGTATTAAATTTCGTAGGTCCTCTCGAGAGACCTCTGAACCAACCGCTAAATTACCAGGTGTATCAAAGAAAACAGTACTAGTGACGGTGTCGATTGCCAACATCTGAAACAAAATGTGAGTGACTGGCACCCCGCACGCCATAAGTTGAGGATCCCAATCAGAATGAAAATTGGCAGCATCTTGAACAGTCGGAAAAGCATAAATAACATTTTTCTCCAGATCAGGGTTAGCACGATTACTCAGTGTCGTCAACACCCAACCTTGGTCAAGATTTTGGAGAATGTAATATTCCAGATGGTTTAGTTGTTCCGCCAGAAGTTTGAGTACTGGAGCGATCGCTTCAATCGCTTGAGGCGTCGTTCCATCTTGTGGAGCATTATCAATCAAATTGTTAATTTGTTCGTCTAATTCCATAGGAGCTATAGGGTGAGGAATTTGGCTGCACATAGTCTAAACCTAAATCAAATTTGTCGAGAGTACGTGTATGTTAGGGTCGTTATTGAATGAAAATCATGATGAGGGAAGTCTGCCTGGGCGTGGAAGGACTATTTGAACTGCTGTATAAAGAACTCCGGCAGTCCACTCGTGCTTCTAAGCAAAACTGCCAGGACGTAGCAAAACGTATCGCTGATGAAGTTAATCGTATTTGCAATGAAAGTAATCGGATTCAAAACTCTGGGGATGTGGACAGCTGGGCTCAAAACCTCGCTAACCATCGTCTCAAGCAAGTTTGTCATTACTACAAACTGGGGTCGCTCCAAGGAAGGGTAGAACTACAGAGTACTCTTAGTGCGATTATCTACCGCTACATTACACCCCATCAAACGCCGACCAGTTACCAGGCGCGGCTGAATATGATTGAAGATTTCTTACAGGGATTCTATGCCGAAGCCTTAAATGCCTTTCGGCGGGAAACCTCCCTGGAGGAAACCTATCGTCCCCGCAGCCTCCTGGAACTATCAGAATATATGGCGTTTACAGAGCGCTATGGTAAGCGACGTATTCCTTTACCCGGTCGCCGTTCCCAACAGTTGATCATTCTACGTGCTCAAACCTTTTCCCAACAGCAACCTCCAGAAACCTCTGTGGATATGGATACAGCGGCGGAAGGAGCAGCACAAGAGTCAGATGCGACTTGGAATGATGCGGCGATTCAGCAGGTGCGGGAGGCAATGGTGTTATCGGATTCTGAACCCCTAGACTCCAGCCTGCGGGAAACTGTAATCAAAGAACTATTCGCCTATCTCGAAGAACGCCAGCAACATGATTGTGCAAATTACTTTACTCTGCGGCTCAAAGACCTGCCAACTAGGGAAATTGAGGAGATTTTAGGCATCAATCCCAGACAGCGGGACTATTTACAACAACGGTTTAAGTATCATCTGATTCGGTTTGCTCTGTCCCACCGCTGGGAATTGGTACATCAGTGGCTGGGAGCAGATTTGGATCGAAATCTGGGGCTAACACCAAAAGAATGGCAACGATTTCAAGAAAAACTAAGCTCCCAACAGTCAGAATTACTTAAACTCAAACAACAAGGTTACTCCAATGAACAAATTTCTAAGACCTTGGGTTGTACACTAAATCAGGCACAGAAGCGATGGTTTAAGTTGCTCGAAATTGCCTGGGATATTCGTAATAGTTCAGTATCCGGATCCAGTAGATCTAAAGATGAATAGTGACATAGATAACAACATGGACGCTTTTTATAGCCGCTTAATGGCTTGGCTAAAAGAGTCCCGTCCCGCTGCTTCAATACCATCAAGCGGTCAAGTAAACGATACTGTACCTCTGGGTGAGACGACAGCAGCGGATTTTGACTTTGATGTATATCCCCTGGATTTATCAGAATCACTGGACTTGGAAAACTTGAACATTGTCCCTAATCACAATGGCGAAGCGGCTTTAGACCGCATGTGGGTGAATTCACTAGAATCGATCACCCATGATGACCTTACACTAGGCGGTGAAATCCGCCGCTACAACTTGGGAGAGATGTCAACCGTGCAAAATCGTTTCCAGACGCTATTGAAGCGCAAACTACAAGCTCAAATTGAACTTAACCCACCTCTGTTTCCTTGGGAGACAGAAATTTCAGACTATGAAACTGATATTGTTGACGCAATAGCAGAGTCTTGGGTTTCCGGAGTTAGGTTTTGGATGCCACAGTTGTCTAACTTGGCAATACCTACTGCCATACCAGAAAACGTTTTATCTCAATTGCTAGAAGCCTGCTCTGAGGCAGTGTCTTCTGAGTATCAACTAGGGGCTAAACTGGTTAGCGCAGTTCAAAAGCTGTTTCCGGACGAATTCTATGCCCTTAACTCCTGGAGTGGCAGGATCTTGATGACACCTACTCGTTCTCCAGAAGAACAACTGCAATCCCTACCTTATGAAGAAGCTAACAATGACCAAAAGATGGTGTTGGCTCTGTTAGCAGCTAAGGAAATTCTTACCACCCTGACCATTCCAGTTTCACCAAATCAAACTCCTGTGGAGCGCCAGTGGGAGACTAGTGCTGGTTTAGTGACTCTGCGAGCCGAATATCATCAAGAAGATGGTGTGTCTCAGCTACGGGTCAGCACTCGTTTGCCTAAAGGTGGTAGCTTGACTCTAGGTACACCTCAAGCCTCGGCAAAAGCAGAACGTACCTATCCAGGTTACCTGAGTGTAGAATCCTATGATTTACAACCCAATCAGATTTGTTCTATCGAGATTCGCTTCGATCATGGAGAACAGAAACCTTTGACCTTTGCCATCTGCCCTACAAATTAGTCAGAATAGTTGTATGCAGGTTAACAGGTTGCAGGTTAACAGGTTGCAGGTTAACAGGTTGCAGGTTAACGGGTTGCAGGTTAACAGGTTGCAAGTTATATCCTTAAACATTCCAACCTTAAACATTCCAACCTTTACCCAAAGGCCACGGGTGCGCGTTCAACATTCCAACCTTGGCCAAAAGGCCACGCTAGGCGAATAACATTCCAAGCTTGACATATAACCTCGGAGCGCATCTACCATGGTGAGTCAGTTTTGGCAGCGTCTTGAGGCGAAGCCATTGCCTCCTACAGAGGAGTCGATTTCGTTAAGGGTGTTGGTACAGGCACTGGTAGTAGTAGGAATTGTGGCTGTTGATGTTGCCGCATCTACCTTCTGGAGTCTTTGGGCAGTACCCTTAAGTATTGTGGGAGCAACCTGGAGTTGGTATCGTCGTCGCCAACGTAACATTGGTCTGAAATTTTTGCTGGCATTGGGGATGTTGCTGGCATTGGTAGCCTTTTTGGGCAATGTGTTCAGTCAGCTCAATGATACCCGCTTGGCTCTGGCTCAGTTGTTAGTTCAGCTGCAAATTCTCCATAGCTTTGACTTGCCGCGCCGCAAGGATTTGGGGTATTCGATGGTAATTGGGCTAATCCTGTTGGGGGTCGCTGCTACTGTGAGTCAGACTCTGGCCTTTGCCCCTCTGTTGTTAGTATTTTTAGCGATCGCATTACCGGTTCTTGTCCTGGATTACCAGTCACGCTTGGGTATATATACGGTTAAAAAAAGTAAAAAATTATACTGGTTTACTCCCAAATCCTCACCCATACCCCTCAAGCGTCTCATTTTATTTATCGGGGTAATTATGGCGCTAGGATTAACGATTTTTGCTCTGATGCCTCGTTTCCCTGGCTATCAAATCCAGATGTATCCCGTCAGTGCTCCTGGGGAAATGGCAAACCGGAGATTTGATTCACAAAATAGGTTAATTGTTAACCCTGGCTATGTCAGTGAAGGTAAACAGCAAGGGGAAAATGGTAGCGGTGGCTCTCAAAACGCTACGGGCTCCGGTGAGTTGGATGAGACATTCTACTATGGCTTTAATCGCAAGATTAACCAGAATCTGCGGGGAGAACTCAAACCTAAGGTAGTGATGCGGGTGCGTTCTCAAGCACCGGGATTTTGGCGAGTGCTAGCGTTTGACCACTACACGGGTCAGGGTTGGGAAATTTCTCGGGATAATCAGGTTCAGAAAATAACTCGACCAAGCTGGTCTTATCGCTTCCAACTCTTACCTGCATTGATCAAAGGTCAAACCAAAAAGATAATTCAAACCTATACAGCTGTATCAGAACTGCCCAATCTGATTCCCGCTTTGGCGTATCCTAGCGAATTGTTCTTTCCGTCCCGGGAAATAGCTATTGGACCAGAAGGCAGTTTGCGATCGCCTTTAGGTTTAGTAGAAGGACTGACCTATACCGTAATATCAGAAGTTCCATTTCGCGATCGCACTAAGTTGCAGCAAGCTGGGGATAACTACCCCAAGTCGATTCAAAACTACTATCTGGATATTTCCCCCCAAATTGCAGTGAGGGTCAGGCAACGTACTGAAGAACTCCTAGCCACTTCAGAGAAACCTCTTACCTCTTCCTATGAAAAAGCCTTGTATCTAGCCCAGGCGGTTAAGCAGCGTTATCGCCTCCCCCAAGACCCCTCACAATTCCCTTTTCTAGAAGAAAATCAAGATTTGGTGGAAGCCTTTCTCTTCAAGTATCAAGGTGGTTATCCCGACCACTTCTCCACCACCCTCACCATGATGCTCCGTTCCATAGGCATCCCAGCTCGATTAGTGGCTGGATTTGGCACTGGCGAATTTAACCCTTTTACCGGGTTTTACATCGTCCGGAATACTGATGCCTATGCCATGACTGAGGTTTATTTCCCTAAATACGGTTGGTTTGCTTTTGATCCCATCCCAGGTCATCAATTGCTGCCCCCCTCCGTCGAGCAATATCAAACCTTTAGTGTCTTGCGGCAGTTTTGGCAGTGGGTAGCAGGTTGGCTCCCCTCACCAATCACTGGTTTACTGACCAACCTATGGCATTTCACCATTGGTACCATTATCCGAATCTTTGTTGGATTGTGGAAGATGCTATCTAGTGGTTGGTTAGGTATGTTGAGCGGCTTGATATTAGCGATCGCATTTGGTTTTCTGAGCTGGCTAGGTTGGCATCAGTGGAAAAACTGGCGCTATCGTTTCTGGTTGGCAACATTGCCACCAATGGAACAGATTTACCAGCAAATGATCAAGATTTTAGCAACCAAAGGGTATCTCAAACATCCGACTCAAACTCCCTTAGAATACGCTAGCAGTATAGGTCAAGACCAGCCTAGAGCATCCGCTGAGGTCATTGAGCAGATAGCCCATGCTTATATCCGTTGGCGTTATGGAGGTCACAGACCTAATATTAAACAACTGCGGCGGCGACTGAAGCAGTTGAGCAAAAATAGGTTTAATGTTTAAAGTTGAACGCGATTGCGTGGCCAATACGCCAAGGTTGAATGTTTAATGTTTAAAGTTGAACAGACCGTGTGACGCATTCCCCCACCTCGTCCAGGTGGGGGTTAGTCCACGGCAATAACAATAGCCAATAAAAGTGGGAACATTAATGGGCGATTGTCGTCTAATATTTTGTAGACTATAATATTAACTGTAGGAGAATTTGTTAGAAAGCGTGAAGAAGCCAGCTAAGGTGATCAGAACTGACAAGTGGCAGCTTAATCCAACTCCCGATCAGAAGTTATTATTTGGGGAGACGGTTAAGGTGTATCGCCGTGCTTGTCGGTATTTAGTTGGCATCATTTATGCTCACTGGTCTGAACTGGGAGAGTTAACAGCAGATCAGCTGACTCCGGCTGTCGAGAAATTTATGCATCAGACAGCTAAACGTCCTGATGTAAAATACCCCCAATTCAAGAAATCCTTTTACAAATTCCCCAGCTATCTGCGACGCGCTGCGATTGCCTTTTCTGCTGGGCAAGTCAGTAGCTTTGTTACTCGTTATCGGGAGTGGCAAACGGGAAATAGAAAAAAAAAGGACGCTAAACCTCCAAAACTAAACGCAGACACTGGTTGTTACCCATCTTTGTATAAAGGTCAATGCTATAAATTACATGGCTTTGACCAAGTAGAAATTAAAGTTTTTAATGGCTCTGACTGGATTTGGACAACAGTTCAAATCACTGGACTCAGAGAGCGTCATTTGGTGGCAACCAACAAGATGATGTCTCCTTCATTGGTGTTCAATGAGAGATGTTGCCATTTGTCTGTTCCGTTCACTTGTAAGCCAGAAAAAAGAAAACCAGAAGCTAACGTTACTGCGGTAGATCTGGGAATTAATACCACTGCAACAATAGCGGTTGTCACTCATAGCGGTACTGTAATCCACCGCGAATTTATTCATCGGGGGAGAGACATAGACCGTAGGGACAAACGACTGAAATCTGTATCCGTACGGGCATCACAAACCATGGGTAAAGGGGGCAAACTTCATAAAGGTTTTTGCTATAGAACCTATGATAAATGCCGAAGAATCAATCATCAAATCGGCCACATCGTTTCTAAACGAATTGTTGAGATTGCTAAACAATTTAACTCTGTTCGCGTAGCGTGGCCTACGGCCTTAGCTATCGTGTTTGAAAACCTTAAGGGATGGAAGCCAAAAGGTGGACGGAAACGATCTAACCTGCGGCAAAGGTTTCACGGATGGCTTAAGGATAAAATTCGCAATTTTACTGAAATGAAGTGGACTGAACTGGGAGGCAAAGTAATAGAGGTCGTAGCGGCTTACACCTCCAAGTTAGCCTATGATGGTTCCGGTACGGTTAGACGTGATTCAAGAAATTACTCCCTAGCAACCTTCCCATCAAGTAAGCGCTTTAACGCAGATCTTAATGGTGCTTACAATATTGGTGCTAGAGGTGTGTTTAAGCTCACTTACAGAAATGGTAGTGAGGGTCGTTCCAGCAAAAGATCTGGACGACCGCCTAGAAGCTGGGCTTGCCTTTGTGACCTTTGGACGCTTCGTAGTTCCAGGTTAGCATAGGACACCACCGCCTCGTTCAGGCGGTGGAAGCTTCATTGTTAAAGGTTGCTTGTTCGCGTAGCGTGGCCTTTTAGCCAAGGTCAACAGTCAACGGTCAACACTAAACGGTCAATAAAAAGACTTTTGCTTTAACGGGGTTCATCTCAGTATTTATCTAATGACTGTTCTTTTACCTGCTGTCTTTTCGGTCGGTTTAATTATCCTGATTGGATTTATTGCTGGTCGCAGGTTGTCTGTGGACAAGCAAACTCTTTCTCAGCTATCTCTTTATATTCTCGTACCAGCGTTGATAGCAGACAGCTTGTATCGGACAACACTGTCTACCGAAAGCACCACTAGTTTAGTTGCTGGCTTGATCATTACCGCTGTGTTGCTTTACCTACTGAGTTGGGGATTAGGCAAACTGTTGAAATTACCAGCAGTTGTCCAAAAAAGCTTTATGGTTGCTGCTATTTTTCCCAATGCTGGAAACTTGGGGCTTCCTCTCAATTCCTTTGCCTTTGGTACACCGGGTTTAGAACGCGCTATAGTTTACATGATCACGGCTGCCTTGTTGATGTTTGCTATTTGTCCCGCCTTACTTAAAGGGGGTAGTATTAGTTCTGGAGTGCGCTTAACCCTAAAACTACCGCTACTCTGGGCAATGCTAGCAGGATTAACCTGGCGTTTATTGCGCTTAAAACTGCCTTTAGGGCTAGATAAGGGTATTCACCAGTTGGGTATGGCAGCAATCCCTATCGATTTAATTGTTTTGGGGATACAATTGTCTCGCACCCCTTTGGTAATAGGACGGTATGAAGTGCTCGCCACTACCTTGCGTTTGTTGGTAGCTCCCTTCATTGCCCATACCGTTGGTCAAGCATTGGGACTGGAGGGATTAAATTTACAGGTGTTGGTGTTACAAAGTGCCATGCCTGTAGCAATTAGTACGGTAGTTTTGATCACTGAGTTTGGGGGAGATGCTCCCTTAGTAGCACGGACAGTGGTTTTGTCTACCTTAGTCAGTTTCTTGTCTCTTCCCCTAGTTTTGTGGGCGACTACTTAGTTAGTATGTACCCATGAATAAGAGCTAAACTAGAGAATTCACGGACATATAACTGTAAAAGATTTAACAGGATCAGTAATTATCTGGATTACGAAAGCTAGGTTATTTTGTCATGGTTACATACAGAGATTATTTCTCGCAAACAAACCCTTAAGGACTATCCTTTTGAACTAGCGCTTTGTGAATTAAAAGCAGTCATGAATACTCAACTTGCTAGTCGATCTGCTCAATACGACAGTTTAAATGTCGCTACTCCCCAAACCTCATGTGAAGTAGGAGGTATTGTTAGCGATACCATTGGGAAGGATGGCAGTATTACCACCTTCCCCATCGGAGAAGAAGGGGGTGCAAGCACTCTCTGCCTTGAAGAAGAAGGGGGAGATCTCCTTCAAGCCTTGAGTAACAACTTAACTGCTATCGAATACAAACAACATCTCTCAGGTATTGACCTTAAACCATTGCCAGTGGAAAAAATCCCAATATTGGCACACTTGCCAATTTGTTACTAATTATAAATATTAGGGAATATAGCCATCCGATCGGATGGCTATAGGGAGAAATGTGGCCATCAAGGGCTAAGCAATCTACTAACAACTCCCTGACCGATTAGCAGCGTCTTGCAGCATTTAGGCAATTTGTCAACAGGGTGTACTATATTTTCGGAGTAATATCAGGATGCATTTAACTATAAAAATTACCTGTTATCAGGAAACTATAGATTATACTATACCAAAATTAAATTACCTTAGAGGGTGTTTTAAAATACCAATTTTTTGCCAAACAAAGTATGATATTGACTTGATTAGCCACACTATTATCTAGTAAACCGAAACAAAAAAAGAACTTGGGTAATCAGCAGAACTGTATAAATACTAGTTCGTTTTGTTTGGCAATAGATGAATATTTTAATTTTGGGCAATCCTGAAGATACTCACGCTGCGCATATCAACCATGCTCTGACTAAGGCTGGAGGCAAGACAAACTATCTTGACACTTCTCTGTTTCCTACTAAATTACGACTATCTTGGCAGCCACACACTAAAGATGGAATTCTCACCCTATCCGATGGATATCAATTACGTCTGAGAGATATTCGTAGCATCTTTTGGCGTAATTTTTCTGGAGTTAGAATTCCTCCAATCAAAAATCAATTACAGCAGAGAGTTGCTTTTAATGATGCGATGAGTACTCTAAGAACGTTGATGCAAGGAACATCAATTCACTGGGTAAACTCATGGCAAGCTTATCAATTGCATAAGGAAAAACCTCTACAATTGAGCAAAGCTGAACAAATGGGTGTAAGGATTCCCCATACTCTCATTAGTAATGATCCAGACGCTATTATTAAGTTTACGAAGTCTTGTAAGCAAGTAATTTTTAAGCCAGTCTATGGTGGTGCTCATGTCCAGTTTTTAACAGAGCAACATCTACAACCTGAACGACTAAACTTAGCCCTGCGGCTTTCTCCTATAACTATACAGGAGTATATCCCTGGCACAAATATTCGCACCTATGTAATTGGGGACTCGATGTACTCGGCAGAAATTCGCTCCAAGTGTCTTGACTTTCGAGAAGATATCGATGCTCAATTGATTCCGGTCAGGCTGCCAAAGACCGTACAAGAGCAGTGTAAAGCTATCACTAGAGCGTTTTGGCTCCAGTGGACGGCGATTGACTGGCGTTTAAAGCCAAATGGTGAATACGTGTTTATTGAAGCTAACCCCAGTCCGATGTTTTTACACTTTGAACAACAAACTGGTTTCCCTATCACCCAAGAATTAGTTAATATTCTGATGAGTGATATTAATTGAGTGTTGAGTCGGAAAGTGCAGAGTTCCGACTCAATACTCAAGTCGCGCTTACCGTAGGTCACGCTGCTTAACGCGCTCCAATTCAAAATTTATGATTTTCTTTATTTTGAAGTTTGAATTACCACTAGGGGTCAACGGTTAACAACATTAGTATTAGATTTACAAGCTAAGGTGTGAAAACCATTCATGACATGAACCGTTGGAGTATCGGGCATGGGTATTGTGTACCAATCATTCTCCGATTCTTCTCGGCTGATTATACTACCCTGGGAATCGTATTGTTCAAAACGCAATGTACGTATGGAACGCTCAGGGCAATTAACTTGAACCGTGATAATGGCAGAATAGACTCCTGGTTCGAGAGGATTACCAAATACTATTCTACTATCAAAGGAGTGGATGGGATTGCCCATTTCATCAGTGGTGCTGACCAAAGAATCAACATCGAAGTAGTGGATATTTCCTGTCTGAGCATTTGACATCACTCTGACCCAACGCCTTGATTGTGCCTGAGCTATAGCAGTCTGAGACAGGTAAGCGATCGCAGATAAGATTAATAGAAATTTACCCATAGAATTTACCAATAGTAGTATCAAACTATTAAGTATCAATTTAGTATCAATGGTGACAGCTGTGGAAGCTGCCACTGTGTTATCACTAATAGTGGGATCTACCAGAATTTATTCAACTGTTTCCGAAGCAACCAGGCAAGCCCTATCACTCCTAAGGAGGCAGAAGACACCGGTTCTGGTACAGACTTAGACTCATCCTTGTCTTGGGACTTCAGTAATGCTATTGTAGATTCCGCTAGGATCTTATGGCTAGCTGTGGTGGGGTTGACGCTATCCCAGAATAAAAACTCGTCTGGATTAGCACAAGGAAGAAACGTTGCTTCATCTAAGCACGTTTCCGTCACATTCGTGAAACCAAAGTTTCCAGGATTGGCCAAAATCTGATCAAATAGGTCATCCTCATCAAAAGATATCAGGTTAATGTCAGGTAATGATTGGCTCAAAACTTCAAGGGTAGAGTCCAACACAGAGTTATGCTGCTCGGTCAAATCCGTGAGGCCAGTCGATAATGAACTCTCTAGGCTCAGTGATTGAGGTATCTTTCCCAAATCTGGTAAGTTAAGCACTAGGAAATTGCGAGCACCAAAGTTATACAGGGAGTTCAGGGCTGTCTCTATATTGCCCACGACCTGAGTCGGGTTAGGAGGATCGATATTCAGATAATCAGTGGCACCCGACCACAGAATATACAGAGCGTTGGGGTCAGCCATCTGATCAGATACGATTAGGTCATTGGTAAACCCTGCGACTTGGGTGAGTAATCCTGGTAAAAACTCGCCAAACTCACCAATGCCACTGAATCCGGTTTCAGCACCACCAAAAGCAAAGTTTACGCTTTGATTAGTCGTCGCACCATTGAAGAAAAAACTCACCCGAGGGCCATCGGGAGTGATAGTGAATGGCGCAAGTATGGGGGAATCCGGTGACACCAGTGACAAGTCAGTAGATGGCTTTAGGTCTATTTCCAGAGAATCTGCTAGATAATCTACCCAGATCGGACCATTGCTAAAACGTCCCTCAAAGTAGGGTGGACTCTGGGGGATGATGGGAATTGTGGGATTTAACTGATTGCTTGCCTTACTGATATTGAAGACATTGCCAGAATCCGATAGGGCATCACCAAACACATAAAGATTAGTGAAATCTAAATCATATGCCCTAGCTTCAGAGGGCAACATTAAAGATAATAGAGAAAATCCAAAGGCCGTAATTGCGTTTTTCATCGTTGATTGTCTGTGATGGTAGGCAGCCCTTTCAAGCCAAAACTAAAAATCTACAGAGATAGAATACTGCTTTGGGTGACCTTTGGTTAACCCTCTTTATTAAGAGATTGCAAAATTTTTGGTTTATCGTATAAATAAACAATAAAGTCTTACAAGAAATTTAATCAGAGTATATAAAAAATCATATTAATGAGGTACACACTATTATTTTCCTATTCCCAATTCCGAAGTTACCTCTTATGACTTCCCTAATCCCTGCTCCATTTTTAAGTTATCAATCATACTTACTATTTATTATTTAAAGTTTAATAAAATCACCATTCTTGCTTAACCATTATATTATTAAGCAACGTCTAAATTTACCCATATAATTTACCAATAGTAGTATCAAACTATTAAGTATAAATTTAGTATCAACAGTGACAGCTCAGAAAGCTGCCACTGTTTTTTACTTAATAGTAAACTCTAGCAGGATGTCTTCAACTGTTTCCGAAACAACCAGGCCAGCCCTATCACTCCTAAGGAGGCAGAAGACACTGGTTCTGGTACAGACTTAGACTCATCCTTGTCTTGGGACTTCAATGTTGCTAAGGCAGATTCCGCTAGGATCTGATGGCCAGCTGTGGTTGGGTGGGAGGGATCCCAGAAGAAAAACTCGTCTGGATTACTACAGGCAAGAAACGTTGCTTGATCTAAGCACGTTTCCGTCACATTCGTGAAACCAAAGTTTCCAGGATTGGCCAAAATCTGATCAAATAGGTCATCCTCATCAAAAGATATCAGGTTAATGTCAGGTAATGATTGGCTCAAAACTTCAAGGGTAGAGTCCAACACAGAGTTATGCTGCTCGGTCAAATCCGTGAGGCCAGTCGATAATGAACTCTCTAGGCTCAGTGATTGAGGTATCTTTCCCAAATCTGGTAAGTTAAGCACTAGGAAATTGCGAGCACCAAAGTTATACAGGGAGTTCAGGGCTGTCTCTATATTGCCCACGACCTGAGTCGGGTTAGGAGGATCGATATTCAGATAATCAGTGGCACCCGACCACAGAATATACAGAGCGTTGGGGTCAGCCATCTGATCAGATACGATTAGGTCATTGGTAAACCCTGCGACTTGGGTGAGTAATCCTGGTAAAAACTCGCCAAACTCACCAATGCCACTGAATCCGGTTTCAGCACCACCAAAAGCAAAGTTTACGCTTTGATTAGTCGTCGCACCATTGAAGAAAAAACTCACCCGAGGGCCATCGGGAGTGATAGTGAATGGCGCAAGTATGGGGGAATCCGGTGACACCAGTGACAAGTCAGTAGATGGCTTTAGGTCTATTTCCAGAGAATCTGCTAGATAATCTACCCAGATCGGACCATTGCTAAAACGTCCCTCAAAGTAGGGTGGACTCTGGGGGATAATGGGAATGGTGGGATCTACCCGATTGGCTGCCTTACTGATATTGAAGGCATTGCCAGAATCCGATAGGGAATCACCAAACACATAAAGATTACTGAAATCTAAATCATATGCCCTAACAGAAAGGGGAAACACGAAAGATAATAGAGAAAATCCAAAAGCCGTAATTGCGTTTTTCATCGTTGATTGTCTGTGATGGTAGGCAGCCCTTTCAAGCCAAAACTAAAAATCTACAGAGGTATAATACTGCTTTGGCTGACCCTCTTTATTAAGAGATTGCAAAATTTTTGAGTTATAGTATAAATAAATAATAAAGTCTTACAATAGTATTTAAATAAATTTAATCAGGCTATATCTGGTATAATTTTCCTAAAAAAAACATCGATAATATCGATCGCGTAGCGTGACCAAAGGTCAATCTTGTAAAGGGTGGGTAATTGATATCACGGGGTGACAACAAAGCTCAAACCTAGGCAGGTGTAGGTAGTAGGTAGTAGGTATTAGGTAGTAGGTAGTAGGTAGTAGGTATTAGGTAGTAGGTAGTAGGTAGTAGGTAGTAGGTAGTAGGTATTAGGTAGTAGGTAGTAGGTAGTAGGTAGTAGGTAGTAGGTATTAGGTATTGGGTAAAATGAGCGCGACTCCTGTTGTTGTATTTCCCAGCAGTTGAAGCAATTTTCACCAATCCAACTGCATAGATAGTTTTAATCAACCACTACGCCATGAAGATATTCCCTAACACCATTACCCTAAAACATAACCCCTGTAAGATTTTAAAGAGCGCTTGTCACCCCGTGAGGTAATTGATAATTGGTAATCGGGAATTGGTAAGTGTGATTACTACCAAGCTATTCCCTATTTACCCTTATCGGTTACTAAAATAAACAACAACAAATAAAACTATCGAAACAACCGGACACGATCTGACAGGTTAGTCGCTTTTTCCTAAAATACGGTTATGGCATTTAGATACTCTACCAGTGGTGCTACATCAGTCATTTCCAGAAGAGTAGCTGAAAAATCTTCTACTTATTCTCCTAGCAAGAATGAACTCCATGATGTCCAGGAGCCGATTATCACTGCTCCTCTAGAAGTGCGCCGAATTATAAAACGAGTATTGTAGGAAGAAAAGGATAAACTCTATATGAAAACTCCCCGTAACATTAATAATGATATCCTGAAAATTGTCAAGAAAGAAGTTCAATTAAGCTGCTATCGATTCAGCAATTTACCCATAGAATTTACCAATAGTAGTATCAAACTATTAAGTATCAATTTAGTATCAACGGTGACAGCTCGGGAAGCTGCCACTGTTGTGTTATAGTTAATAGTAAACTCTACCAGGATTTCTTCAACTGTTTCCGAAACAACCACGCAACCCCTATAACTCCTAAGGAGGCAGAAGACACTGCTTCTGGTAAAGACTTAGTCTTAGCCTTAGTATCAACCTTGTCTTGGGACTTTAGTGCTGTTATTGCTAATTCTGCTAGGATCTGATGGCCAGCTGTCGTTGGGTGGGTGCTATCCCAGAACAAAAACTCGTCTGGATTAGCACAAGCAATAAATGTTGTTCCATTTAAGCACTCTTCCGTCACATTCGTGAAACCAAAGTTTCCAGGATTGGTCAAAATCTGATTAAATAGGTCATACTGATCAACGGATATCAGGTGAATGTCAGGTAAAGATTGCCTCAAAATGTTAAGGGTGGAATCCAACACAGAGTTATGCTGCTCGGTCAAATCTGTGAGGCTAGACGATAATACACTATCTAGTCTCAGTGATTGAGGTATCTTTCCCAAATCTGGTAAGTTAAGCACTAGGAAATTGCGAGCACCAAAGTTATACAGGGAGTTCAGGGCTGTCTCTATATTGCCCACGACCTGAGTCGGGTTAGGAGGATCGATATTCAGATAATCAGTGGCACCCGACCACAGAATATACAGAGCGTTGGGGTCAGCCATCTGATCAGATACGATTAGGTCATTGGTAAACCCTGCGACTTGGGTGAGTAATCCTGGTAAAAACTCGCCAAACTCACCAATGCCACTGAATCCGGTTTCAGCACCACCAAAAGCAAAGTTTACGCTTTGATTAGTCGTCGCACCATTGAAGAAAAAACTCACCCGAGGGCCATCGGGAGTGATAGTGAATGGCGCAAGTATGGGGGAATCCGGTGACACCAGTGACAAGTCAGTAGATGGCTTTAGGTCTATTTCCAGAGAATCTGCTAGATAATCTACCCAGATCGGACCATTGCTAAAACGTCCCTCAAAGTAGGGTGGACTCTGGGGGATTATGGAAATGGTGGGATTTAGCTGATTCCCTGCCTTAGTGATATTGAAGGTATTGCCAGAATCCGATAGGCTATCACCAAACACATAAAGATTAGTGAACTCTAAATCATATTCCCTAGCTTCACAGGGCAATATTAATGTGAATAGAGAAAATCCTAAGGCCGTAATTGTGTTTTTCATGTAAGCATTCAGGTGATGGGGTTGACAAAGCCACCCCAGTTACTTGAAAACTG
>WTKN01000288.1 GCA_011524395.1 Moorena sp. SS36440bin_2 | reverse complement strand
CATTCAAGATTCACTTTCAGGCAACGCAATAATATTGAGTCTTCCTTGTAAATCTTCCCTAGAATTTATCGGAATTAACTGCCCTAGGTAAGGCTGATATTGAAATAGTTGATAGCCTCTGTCTGTGAGAAAATCAGCAACAGCTAGGTTACTACCCCGACTCCCTGCAATATTTTCGTACAGTATCGTTGGACTAAATTCCGTTAAAATTCTATTGCTGCCTGCTAAAACTTGCAGCTCATGACCTTCTGCATCAATTTTCAACAAATCAACCTTGCTAATAGCTTCTTGCTCAATCAAACTATCCAGAGTAAAGCAGGAAACTTCCTCAAAATTACCAGATTTTACAGTTGCTTGTTCATCACTAGAAACAATTTCATTAAGTTCACTAGCACCATGAAGAGCAAGTTGAGCAGTACCATTGCGATCGCTAGCTGCTCCTGCACACACTTTCACCCAGTCTAACTGATTAATAGTACAGGTTTCTTGTAAACAACGAACACAACCAGAAAACGGTTCAACCGCTAGCACACACCCTTCTGGTTCTACTCGTAAAGCAGCACTAAAAGTGTAGACGCCCGCATTAGCACCAACATCAATAACAGTCATCCCAGGTTGGAGCCAGTTGCGCCAAAACTCCATTTCTTTTTCAAACCAGTCTCCTTGGGCTATTAATACACTTGTCACCAAACTCCGGAGACTTGGCTCAACCGCTAATAGTAACTGCTCTTCAAAGGTCACATAAGTAAATGGACTTTCAATCTCCAATTCAGTCCATTTAAACCCGATTAAATCCGAATCTTCTTCCCTAATCTCCCCAGCCCTAGCTAGCCCCATATCTCGCCAATACTTGGCTAAATCTCTCTGTCCTAAATCTCGATAAGCCAGGTATAGGGATTGTATAATCCTAGCCGAATAAGGAGCAAAATTTTTAGCCTGGTGTAAATTAAATAATCCTTCCCATTGACTATTGACCAGGCTAGCAATTCCCAACTTTAAATGAATAGATGGGGAATCTGAGAATAGTTGAACAGCAAGATGGAGAAATCTTAATCCCGTAGCATTATAAAATACCAATTGTGAGCGACATAAAACCTCAATTAACAAAAAAATTGATTGAGCGTAGCCATCCTCAGCATCTAGAATGTGAGCCAATGGCTCATAACGATTACCTGTAAAGCTATTTCCATAAGGTAGATAAACTAGTCCTAGAGGAATGGATGGCTCATTAATATCAGCAGGATGTAAGGTATTAATTAAGCTTGGAAATGCTGTTTCTATCCCCTGCTCCATTTCTCCAGTCATGGCGAAAACTAGAGCTAAATGAGCAGCACACAGGGGATGACCAGACAACTCAACTCCCTGATTCAAAGCCTCAAAAGCCATCTCAACATACATGGCACGTAGAGATGAATTTTCACATTGCTCAGCTTCAATTAATGCTACTACAGCACAGTTGTTCAATTCTATAGCAGAAGTCGGATTATCCCAACACGTACCTTCAATACTGGTCTCTACAGTAGATAAAATCTCTGAATCCAGATTCAGACCAGTACTTTCGAGATATTTCCGATAGGAATCAGCATAATTGACAGACATTTCCACTTTCTCTTAATAAAAGGTTTGCTGTCCTATTTTTACCTCTAATACAGAGTGATGGGGTAATAGGAAAGACGATAATGACCTATTTTTGTTCACCAATCCATTACGATTACTATATGGATTATCCCACAATCTGATCAACAAACCCCCTCAACTTCTATGAATGCGATCGCTTCAACCCTCGAACCAATTGTCGGAGATTCCAATATCTACACCTGGGAAAACCTAGACCCAAGCTGGCAAGAGCGCATCAAACCAGCCATTGCTCCCGACACCCTTCCCAAAGCTATCGTTTACCCTAGCACACCCGAGCAACTAGCCCAAGTCATCGCTCTCGCTCATTGCCAAAATTATCATTTGCTCTCCTGTGGTAAAGGCAGTAAATTAGGCTGGGGAGGTATCGGTAAAGACATTGATGTCGTAGTAAGTACCAAGCACCTAAACCAAATCATTGACCACGCCGTAGGAGACTTGACAGTTACCGTAGAAGCCGGAGTTAAAATAGCTGACTTACAAGATATTTTAGCAAAAACCGGTCATTTTATAGCATTAGACCCAGCTTATCCCCAAGAAGCCACCATTGGAGGTATTATTGCTACCGCAGACAGCGGCTCCCTACGTCAACGCTATGGAGGGGTTCGGGATATGTTGCTTGGGATTTCCTTTGTCCGCAGTGATGGACAAATCGCTAAAGCCGGGGGTCGAGTGGTAAAGAATGTCGCTGGATATGATTTGATGAAACTATTTACTGGCTCCTATGGAACCCTCGGAATTATCACTCAGGCAACCTTTCGGCTATATCCAATACCAGAAGCATCAGCAAGTATGGTATTGACAGGTGAAATGGATGGAATTGCATCAGCTGTAAAAACAGTATTAGCCTCAGCCTTGACTCCCACAGCACTAGATTTATTATCCCCTAAGTTAGTCACAGAATTAGGGATTGGTCAGGACATGGGATTGATGGTAAGGTTCCAAAGTGTAGCAGACAGTGTCAAGGAGCAATGTGCTCGAATACAGTCAATTGCAGAACAGTTAGGGTTACGAAATAGTTTTTATAGTAACGAGGATGACACGACTCTATGGGAATCATTAGCAAACTCAATTAGGAAATCGGGACAAGCCTCAACAATTGTATGCAAAATAGGAGTATTACCAACTTCTGCTGCTAAAACATTGAACACCCTAGAAAGCTTGGGAGGATTGGGAGTGATTCATGTTAGAAGTGGCTTAGGTAAAGTCTGGTTTGAATCCCAAACAGTCAGTTTAGACGTGATTAAAACTATGCGCAGTTATTGTGAATCTCAACAAGGATTTCTAACAATATTAGAAGCTCCGATAACCTTGAAGCAAGAGTTAGATATTTGGGGATATCAAGGTAATGGTTTAGAATTAATGCGTGCCATTAAGCGAAAATTTGACCCAGAAAATGTTTTAAATTCTGGTCGATTTATTGGAAAAATTTAATTTAGGTTTTTTATTGATTATGGATTAGGGAGTATGAATAATGTTAATAAAACTGAATTTAAAACTATATTAAAAGCCATATAAATCATCAATTATAAATTCCCAATTAGCCTTTATGCAATTACTATTAAACCTTCCAACCTTAAACCTCTCAACCTTTAACATTTAAACCTTAAACCTTCCAACCCTTAAGCAATGACCAATATCCAAGAACTAACCACTAATCAGCAAAATGGTTTTGATGCTCAAAAACCGCCCAAGCAGGAATTGATTGATGCCTGCGTTCATTGTGGTTTTTGTCTTTCAACCTGTCCGAGTTACCGAGTGCTTGGCAAAGAGATGGATTCCCCTCGGGGTCGGATCTATTTAATGAATGCCATTAGTCAAGGGGAAGCTCCCCTAGCCGAGGGGAGTACACAACATTTCGATTCTTGTTTAGGATGTTTAGCTTGTGTGACAACTTGTCCATCTGGGGTTCAGTACGATAAACTAATCTCCGCCACTCGTCATCAAGTTCAGCGAAATCAGCCTCGTAGTTTTCCAGATTGGATGTTTAGACAGCTAATTTTTAGGTTGTTTCCCTATCCGGGGCGATTGCGTTCATTATTATTTCCCTTATATCTCTACCAGACCTTGGGCGTGCAGAAATTAGTGCGCTCTACCAATTGGCTCAAACTGCTATCTCCTCGCTTAGCAGCCATGGAGTCAATGCTACCAAAGGTTACTCTAGATTCGTTTCGGGATAATTTACCCGATGTTATTCCCTCTGTGGGCAAGAAGCGTTACCGGGTAGGAGTAATACTTGGCTGTGTGCAACGGTTGTTTTTCTCCCCAGTGAATGAAGCAACGGTGCGGGTGTTGACCGCCAATGGCTGTGAAGTGGTGATTCCCAAAACCCAGGGCTGTTGTGCCGCTTTGCCAGAACACCAAGGACAAACTGACCAAGCTCAAGCCTTGGCACGACAGATGATAGATAGCTTTGAGGGCACACAAGTTGATGCCATCATTATTAATGCTGCTGGCTGCGGTCATACCTTGAAGGAGTATGGTCACATCCTCGAAGATGACCCCGAGTATGCCCAAAAAGCTCAGGAATTTGCGGGTAAGGTAAAGGATGCCCAGGAGTTTCTAGTTAGTGTAGGACTAACTGCAACCCTTTCACCGCTTAGGGATGAGCCATTAACTATTGTCTATCAGGATGCTTGTCACCTATTACATGGACAGAAGATTAGTGTGCAACCAAGACAGTTATTGCGGCAAATTCCAGGAGTGACCTTAAAGGAACCCATCGATGCAGCCTTGTGTTGTGGTAGTGCTGGAGTTTACAACATGCTGCAACCGGAAGTAGCCGATGAGCTGGGACAGCAGAAGGTGAATAATTTATTGAATACTGGGGCAGAGTTGATTGCTTCCCCGAATCCAGGCTGTTCATTGCAGATCAAGAAGCATTTGCAGCTGCAACGAAAAGAGATTACCTTAATGCATCCGATGGAGTTATTGGATTATTCGATAAGAGGATTAGGAATTTAGCAGGCACACAAGAACAACTGTCAACAAGTAACTAACTCACACAAGACCTAAGTATCCAACCAATCACCAACCCCAATCCCCCAAAGCGCACCCCATGCCAAAACGGTTCCCGTAGACTATTCCAAGAAAACAACTGACTCTCTAAATTCAGCTCCAGAACTTCCAGTTGTTCCTGGATTTGTCTTAACTCAGCCTTGAGGGCTTGTCGATTACTATTAGTAGTATTACGTTTAGTCTTGCGCAAATCTTTCCTAACTTGCTCTCGACGCTCCTGGAGTTGAGCTTGCTGTCGCTGATCCTGCTCAACCTGAGAAAAACGTTTCTTGAGAGTATTAAGCGATCGCTCTATTTCTGCCAATTCCTCTTCAAACTCATTCACATCTTGTTGATCCTGTTTATTTTTTCCTGAATTGCGGTAGGATGGGTGAAACGATTCTGGAGGCATATAGCAATCGTAAATCCTAAGTTAAAATAGTCTTGAGTTGGTAAGCACTGACACACTCCCCCACTCAGCACTTAAAAAACAATGCCTGAATCCATCCAATTCCCCAAAACTGATGCTAAGATGGAACCTACCACTCTGGAATTGGCTCAAGCCTTAGCAGAGCGTCTAGCGATCAGGCCCAATGATTGGCATCGCCTAAAATCTAATCGCTCTGCACGAGCTAGTGAGCAAGCTGCTGCTGCTTTGGTATTTCTGCTCAATCAACATCCAGAAGAAGCCCTTGAACGATTGCGCCAAGCATCTGGATGGCTAGACCGCTCTATTTCAGCTCCACCATGTCCAACTCATGGGACACGAAACCCTAAGTAACACGCGCCCTAAGTAAAAACCCTAAGTAAAATAGGTGCTTAAGACAATAGGGGACGCTTAGAGGGATGGTTAACTTGTTTACAAAGCCTAATTTCTGTGCCCTGGTTGTTCCAGAGGACTTTATCGAAAATTTGGTGAAGCAGGCTCATGCCTCTACCGCTTTCTGATTCATCGCAGGGTAGGCTAACATTGGGAGTCTCTTGGTCATCACCATTGGTAAAACCAGACCCTTCATCTGAAATTACCCACCAATATTCACCATTGACTACTGAAAATTGAACCTCTACGGTCTTACTTGGGTCTAAATTATTACCGTGCTTTGCTGCATTCACTAATGCTTCTTGTAATCCCAGCCGGAGTTCCGGTTGCCATTTATTGGGAATTTGTTCAAGAAGCAAATCTAAGATCGGGCAAAGGTAAAGGGTAGAAGCAAAGCTAACCGTTTCCCAACCGCACTCAGCCGGACTCAAAGATGTGGCAATCACTCAAGAAACCCCTAGCTTTTTTTTGGTGGACTTGATATAATAGGAGGCTAGATGCCTGATTTTTATCGGGTTAAAGCTGAACACGACAGAATCGTGCTCAGGTATCACCGGACTAGGAACTCTCGATTTCTTGAGGTTGTCTTATATATTCAGAAATAAAGATTTCTGGTGGCATAGCTAAACTACAACCTCTCCATGGTTAATTATTATGTTGATTATTTCAATAAGTTTATTGTTTCTGCTGTACCTATCAGCTCAACGGCAGATCAGCTCAATGGCAAAAATGCCTAAATAGCGCTATGCTAATTTAGCCTTACTCATATCGCCTAACCTTGTTTGTCTCTGATTCCCTACGTCTATAGTATCAGAAAATTTTCGACCAGACCAGACCCTTCTGGGTAATTTCCTCATGAAATACCGGTGAAATAGGTAAATAATTGATGTAGATAATTGAGACTATATATAAAGACTATACATAAAGAAACTATAGATAGCACTACCCATTGAGATGTTTGACATTGGGTGTTCCACAATTGGGCAACGCCGATATCAGTGCTCTAGAAAAGCAGCACATTCAACATGAGACGTTTGAGGAAAAAAGTCAGCAGGTTGGATGTGGGTTAACTGGTAGTAACCGTTCAGGCAAAGGAGTTTGAGGTCTCGTGCTAGGGTAGCTGGCTTACAGCTGATATAAACGATTCGTTTTGGTGCCACTTCCCTAAGCATGTCAATGACTGCCGGAGAACATCCCTTACGGGGTGGATCAAGTATTACAATATCTGGGGCTATAGTCAAATGGGGCAGTAACTGTTCGACTGATCCCGCCTGAAATTTCACATTAGTGATCCCATTGATCAAGGCATTATGCTCAGCTTGCTCTACTGATGCGGCTTGCACCTCCATACCGATAACTTGGCTTACCTGTTGAGCAAGGGGTAGAGTAAATGTACCAATGCCACAGTAAGCATCAACTACACATTCATCCCCCTTCAGGGCTAGCTGTTTAATGATTAGGTTTAACAAAACCTCAGCCGCTTCAGTATTAACTTGGAAAAATGTATCTGGTCGCAGCCGCAACTCAAGACCTGATAAATTTTCCTTCAAGTATGGCTGACCGGCAACACAATAGGTTTGGGATCCAAAAATGACATTACTGCGGTGGGGGTTATGATTCACACAAACACCAACCAGTTGGGGATAACGATTTAGCCAAGTTTGCCCTTGGACATCCAAGTCTTTTAAATTCAGATCTGTTGTGACCAAGGTCAGCAACATCTCCCCAGTGTGTTTTCCAATTTGTAACGAAAGGTGACGCAATCGTCCTTGGTGGCGGTTTTCGTTGTATATCGACCACCCTAATTGCTCAATATCCTGCTTAATTTCCCCTAGCAGGGGATTCAACCGCTGGTCTTGCACGGGGCATTGATTAAGATTAATCAGCTGGTGGCTACCTTTTTGGTAGTAACCCGCTTGAACTGAACCCGTTGCTGAGCGTTTAAGGGGATAGGTAGCTTTGTTTCGATAGCCCAAGGGAGAATCTGTGGTTAAGATTGGTGCTACGGCGGGTTCGCTAAATCCACCAATGCGTTTGAGGGCTTGAATCACCTGATTTTGCTTCGCCAACTGCTGATAGTCCCAGCTCACATGCTGCCATTGGCAACCACCACACTTATCTGCCACGATACATCTGGGATGAACACGATTAGGAGATTCCACCAACAGTTGGTGTAACTTACCAGTGGCATAGTTAGGTTTGACCCGAATCAGGCGCACCAAAGCTTTATCCCCTGTGACAGTATTCGGAACAAAAACCACCCGATTTCCTAGCCGTCCAACGCCATCACCACTATCACTGAGGTCTGTAATCATCACCTCAATCAGTTGACCTTGTTGCCAACACTCAGGTTTCGACTCATTAGTTATCATAATTGGCATCATCTAGCAAAGGGACTAAGTAGTAGGGCTCAGGGGGTGACAACAAGGCTAAAAACTAAACAGGGTCTGGGGTGTCGGGGGTAGGGGGT
>WTKN01000225.1 GCA_011524395.1 Moorena sp. SS36440bin_2 | reverse complement strand
TACGTCATGGGCCTCACTGAGTCTGTTCGACGCCGTGTCCAGAATCAGATTCGGTTCCTAAGTCCTCACGACAGGAATAGCATGATTGTCATTCGTCAGATCGCTCACCAAGAGGGACAGTCTCAACGTACAATGAGGCTGGCCGGTAACTCGCCGGTCCCTCCGCCTAGAGGTCCCAAGGTTCCGCCTAAGACCACTGCGGTGATTGGGACTGCCCCTGGGATTGGTGTATCTCCGTCGACTGACACATGGGTGACTGCCAATGTTGTTCCTATCTCACCTTCGTCTCCACCCCAAGCCGACATCTCGATCTTACAAGCCGATGACGTGGTTAATGCTATCATGGTGTTGGACAACGTGTACGGATCGGATGCCAAGCTTGAGGAGTTGACGAGGGCGATGAGGGCTGATAACCGTGATGTGATGAGGGAGACTGTCAACGTTCCTGTCTTGACAGAGAACCAGATTCATGAAGCCCAGTCTGCGATCCCCACCGACTACTGGCAGCTCAACTGCTGGAGTTGTCGTGAGGGTGGTCACAGTACTTTCACCTGTCCGATGCTGACCCCATCTCAGCGCATCTTCTTCGCCTATAAGTACTATCTTCACCAGATAGAGGCGAATCCGATGTTGAAGAGCTGGTTCCGGCAGAAGAGTGAGGCGATGCGTCAGACTGGACCGGACCCCGGACCTCGTCCTGGAAACAATCGTTACAACGATGACAATCGTGGTCGCGGTAGATTCCCGACTAGGCCTCCTCGTCCAGACTCCCCTCGTCCTCCTTCCAGAGAGCATGTGCAAGCCACGGTTCAAGTGATGCGTAATGAGCAACCGACGCCGCCGTCTGCGACGATGTCGGAAAACTGACTGGGACGGACGAGAAGGAGCACTCCGCTCCCGTCCCAGACAGTTGCTCTTTGTCCAAGGGTGAAGAGCCACTGGGTAATGACATAAGTGATAAGGAAGTGCGTGCGGAAGCTGACCCCTCACGGGAGAAGCCACCCGTAAATGATTCTGCGTTCCCTCCTTACCCTTTGACTTCCCCCACCCCTGAGGAAAAGAGTAATGCTCCTTGCAGTTGGTTACGCTCACGACGACAGCGGCGACAGAGGAAGAGAAGACTCAAGCACCTGACGCAGAAAGAGAGAGAACATCCTGATGGACTACGACATGACCTTCGTTCTGACATCCAGCGAGATAAGAGCATTAAGACGATCACGCCCGAAATTGAGACAAAGTCCCCCAAGAAGTGCCTTCTCCTCGCGGAGGAGCACTACGTTGTCTCGGGGACCATAGGTGTGACGGCGAAGTATCAGATCCCTAAGCAGTTCGTGCTCGATACGGGTGCGGGGTACAATGTCATCCGACGTAACGCCCTGCCCCCTGGTTGGGAGCAGTACGTCACCACGTCAAAGGGACTTCCGAGCCTCGGAGACGCGGGTGGCCATACTCTCAACATCCAGCATGAGGTGGTACTTCGTGTTCGTTTTGGAAATTCTCTGTATCGCGTTGCCTTCCTGGTGGCAGAAAAGCTGTCTGTCCCGGTCATCCTGGGCACTCAGTTCACGAATCGTCATGTGGATGCCATCCGTTGCATGCTAGGCCGTGTTGATCTGGTTCATGACTCGATCCCCATTGTTGGTCGAGGAGATGGTGCCAAGCCGTGGCAGCAGGCAGGAGCTCACATCGAAGAGAGAGTGCAGATGAAGGACGGTACCAAGGTCAAACTCGGTGACAGTTCTTCGACGCTCACTCAAATTCGTTTGGTGAAGCCCCTATTCGTACCTGCCTTCACGCAATGTAAGGCATCCGTCTCCACGCTCATGAAGGGTGTCATTGTCACAGAGCCAAAGCACAGTGTTGTCGATCGATACGGCGTACGCGTGATGAACTCTGTCCATGATGTGCAAGCTGGTGAGCCGTTCCATGTTCTCATGAGCAACTTCACGTCCCGACCAAGGTTGTTACCCAAGGGGATGGTCGTCGCTTACGCCTCTCGTTCTCCTCTCGGATTCGTCCAAATGGAGGGCGAGGCGGCAAAGTCGATCGCCTCTGAGTTTGGGATAGCCACGGACGCTCACCGCTCACAGACGATGGAAGCCCCTCTGCCAGGAATGATGGAAGCCGAATCTGTCTTCGCGCTGATCGATGTTTCGCTCAAGGCTGGTGTCGACCGCGAGCAAGCTTATCAGCTGCTCGTGGCGACGGTCGAAGGCGACCAGGGTAAGCCGTCAGGCAAGCCCGAGACAAAAGACGATAATCATCCGTTCACAGAACGTATCGAGACAGAAGCGGTTCCGGGAGTGATCCCGACGATCGCGGACGTAGAAGATGAAGAACCTGGACAGAAGACTCTTCCGGACGAAGACTGGCGAGACCGGATCGACCTAAGTCATCTAGAAGACGAGAAGTTCAAGAAGCGAGTCATGGACATGTTGGAGAAGCACGCCCCTGTGTTCGAAGGAAAGTTAGGGACCATCGAGTCGACCGAGCATCGCATCCATCTCAAGCCTGGCACACAGCCTGTGCGTATGCAGCCATATCGTGCGGGCCCGGAAAAGCGAGAGAAGATCCGTGAGCAGATCGAGTATCAACTCGCCGCGGGTGTGATCGAGCCTGCCCAGACTGAGTGGTCGACTCCTGTCCTCCTTGCTCCGAAGAAGGACGGGAATCAGCGGTTCTGTATCGACTTTCGGCGGTTAAACGCTGCGACGATCCCTGACACATATCCCCTTCCACGCATGGACGATTGCATTGACAGTCTGAGTGAGGCGAATGTCTTCACGCTTCTCGACGCCCTCTGGGGGTATTGGCAAATTCCCCTAGCCGAGTGTGATCGGGATAAGACGACGTTCACCAGTCACTTGGGTACCTATCGATGCCTCCGCATGCCCTTCGGACTCCGCAATGCTCCTCTCACCTTCCAGCGGGCTTTGGACATCATCCTCTCCGGTGTTCGGTGGCGTATCTGTCTAGTCTATATCGACGATGTCATTGTGTTCTCCAAGAATCATGAAGAGCATATCGAGCATCTTGACGAAGTCCTCACGTTGTTGCAAGAAGCTGGCATCAAGCTTAAGCTTAAGAAGTGCTTCTTCTTCCGCGACGAGGTGGAGTACCTGGGCTTTCGCATTCGCCCAGGCACGCTTAGCGCCAGTCCTGACGCCAAGGCGCGGGCAGCGATCAACATCGCTACCTTCCCCACCACGTCCACGCAGATGAAGAGCTTCCTTGGCTGTTGCAATGTGTACCGCCGCTTCATCAAGGGCTTCGCCAAGGTCTCGACGCCGTTGACTGACATGCTTAAGAAAGACAGTGGCACGGAATGGGGTGACGACCTGGTTCCGACGGAATCACAGCGAAAGGCTTTCGAGACGCTTAAGGAAGCCTTGGTCACTCCCCCCATCCTTGCCTTGCCGAAGCGCGGTCGTCCATATATGGTCGACTGTGACGCTAGCGCTTACGCGGTCGGCGCTGTCCTTCTGCAGCAGCAAGATGAGAAAGATGAGAAGTCGTGGGCCACGATTGGATATTACTCCAAGACCCTGACTAAGGAGCAGAGGAACTATTCCGCATCCGAGCGAGAGTGTTACGCAGTTGTGTGGAGTACGCTGACCTTACGGCCCTATCTCGAAGGGTCACACTTCAAGGTACGCACCGACCACAATGCTCTCAAGTGGATGCTGACGCTCAATGATCCGTCCGGCAGACTCATGCGTTGGCGTCTCCGTCTTATGGAGTACGACTATGAGATTGTCTACCGGCCGGGCCTCAAGCATCAAGTTCCCGACGCCCTTTCTCGCCTCCCTCGTCCTGACAGTCAACCCGAAGATGAAGTAGATGATGAGCTTCCGACATACGTTGAGACAGTGGAGCAAGCTCGAGCTTTGACGGCAGCCGTTACCCGACGTCAGACGCGACAATCTGCTGTGGCGGAGGCTCCCATAGACGATGTGGGACCTTCCACCCATGATGCAGCGCCTCCCGTGTCTGTCCCGGCAGCAAGTCGTCCCGGTACCTCGCAGTCCGCGGGTGACCCGGTGACGAAGCCACTTGTGCGGCAGGGCCGTCTCGCTCGTACTCGCGATCACACTTGGAAAGACACTTCGCATCTCCCCTTGCCCGATGAGGATGATGAGGACGACACGTACGACCTTGTTGCGGACGCACGTGACGCCCTCCTCGCTGGCAAATACGATCAGGAGACAGAGGCTCATTGTGGGCGTTCTCTGGACGACACGCCGTTGCCAAGTCCTCTCACGTTGCCGGAAATCATCGAAGAGAAAGAGAAGGATGAGTTCTGTACCGGCATCCTCACTTCGCAAGTTGGCCGCAAGGGGTCGCTGTTCTTCGAAGACGACAGTGGCATCTTGTGCCGACGACACCCCCGCGAAGAGGAGCTCACACAGATTGTCCTTCCTAAGTCTCTCCGTCATCGTGTTCTTCGTTTGGCCCACTACCATCCTCTGGCTGGTCATCCGGGTCATACTCGACTTCAGAAGCGTTTGAGACGGACGTACTACTGGCCCCAAATGGCGGCTGACGCTGCTCATACGGTCCGGGAGTGCATCCCATGCTCGAAGAATCGCCTCCGGTTGCTGAAGCAGGCGGGCGCGATGCGTTTGTTCCGTGCTGTCAAGCCTCTCGAAGATCTCGCTATCGACATTCTCGGACCTCTCCCCAAGAGTACGAAGGGTTACACCTTCATCTTGGTGATCACCGATCGGTTCACTAAGCTTACACAAGCTGTGCCGCTGAGGTCGATCAAGGCCCTTGACGTCTCTATCGCGTTGGTCAACGAGTGGATCTTCAAGTACGGGGCGCCCAAACGCTTGCTCTCCGACAATGGTTCACAGTTCATCTCCGATCTCTTCAGCCGAGTATGCTCCATGCTCTATGTCCGTAATGCTCTCACCATGACGTATCATCCGCAGACTAATGGACAGACCGAGCGCTTCAATCGCTCACTGGCAGCAATGCTCCGTTGCTATGTCGAGGACCATCCTCACGACTGGTGTGACTATGTCCGCGCGCTCACGTACGCGTACAACACCAGCGTGCATCGTGGCATCGACGCTGCCCCGTTCGATTTGGTGCTCTCTCGGTCTCCGCCCGACTTCACGATCGACCAGACCACTGGTCCGCGTGGACGTAAGAGTGACAAGTTCGATCGCTCGGACATAGTCAGTCGACTTCGGGTGGCCATTGGTCGTGCCTCTGCGAGTTTGAAGAAGCATCAGCTGCGTTACAAGCGTGATTTCGACAAGCACATTCGTCGAAGTGCCATGAGCCTGACCACGGAAGACAAGGTCTACCTCGACTTGAACGATGGGGCCCAGAAGCGTGACAAGCTCTCCCACAACGTCGGCGGTGCTTACAAGATTCTCGAAGTGGACCCTGAGACTAAGACGATTGTCATCCAGCGTGGTGACTTCACGGAGCGCGTGTCCATGAACCGTGTGACGCGCGCCCCGCGTGACGCTCCCCTCGCGCCCGCAAGGACGGAGATTGAGCACGCTGCCACGCCAGAAGACCTCGCTGCCAAGTCCACCGGTCCGTCTTGGTACTTCAAGAGCATCCTCGATCATCGCACTCTTGCCGATGGCTCGGTCGAGTTCAAACTCGACTGGGAAGGCCATCGTCCATCGTGGGTTGGTCGCCCTGATGTGCCGGAGGAGTCGATCAGTCGATACTTCGCCCGTTTGGCGGATCGTCGTGCTCGCGAAATTCATCGCCGCGTGTCGACTGTCGTCGAGCAAGAATTGCCTCGAGTCCTTCCGCGCTCTCGGTGCACCGACATCTACGACCATCGTTTCCGGAATGGAGACCCGGAGTTCCTTGTCTACATCGACTTCCGTCATCCATTCTGGGCATCGTCAAAGATGTTGGACCCCGCGTTGGTGAACTCTTACGTTGCAAGCTTCGCTCAACCAGATTCATGACTCGCTCGGTGGAATTCCCGCCGGGACGTCGGTGTTTTGAATTGGGGGCGGCGGCGCTGCCGCTTTGGCGTTTTAGCATCGACAAGTCTGGCCCTTGCCGGAGAAACTTGCCGACGCGTCACCCTCAACTCAAGATCACGGACGTCCACGGAGTTCTCACTCAAGCTTTTTCGTTGTGGATCCGATGTGCGCGCTGCGATGCGATGATTGTCCCGTCTTTTTCCCTTTTTTCCCTCCTCTTTTTCCCTTTTTCCCTCCTCTTTTTCCCTTTTTTCCCTCCTCTTTTTCCCTTTTTCCCTCCTCTTTACCACTTCCCTCCTCTTTTCGACTACTTGTTCTGCTTGAGTTGGCCGGCGCCTACGGCGCCGGTACGCTTGTCATCATCATCATCATCATCATCATCATCATCAGTTTCCAAGACCGGCGCCTACGGCGCCGGGTCCGTGCATCGTGTCCGCGCCTACGGCGCGGAGCAAGAGCACAAGATCATCCATCATCAATCATCAATCATCAAGTGGTCGCCCGATGCTTCGCGGTTGTGCAGTCCTACGGTGCACCTTACGCTACAGGGATTACGCCGCATGTCATCCCAACTTGAAGGCTCCGCTGGACCTATGACGGTTGACCCGAGCAAGCTCGAGGGTCCCCCGTTGACGCCGAAGCGCCATCAGCCACTACCTCGGTAAACACCGGCACCGCACGTGAGCAAGGCCCACGTCGGGTCAGCCCGAAGGCTGTGCTCCGAATGGAGCCCGACTCCAAGGCGCAGGTGACCTACAGAGGCCGAGAATCATCAAGCCAGAAGTTCCCTGCCCCACGCCGTTCGGTGACCCGTTTCCGGAATCAGCAAAGCGACGTGAGCAAACGTACTGCCTCCGCAGTACACGCATTTCCCGGTCCGCACCGAGCTTCCGATGCCCCGCGCCTACGGCGCGGGCACGTTACACAAGCTCGGCGCCTGCGGCGCCGACACTTGGTTCTTCTCTCTCGGTCGCGCGGCATCCCCCGGTACCGCCACCGAGTCTGCCGGTTCATCTGTGCGTTCGTCGTGAGTCGTCGTTGACAAGCACCGCGCCCGCGCGGCGCCTGCGGCGCCGCCACGATTGACGCGATGCTCAGGTGTGCGCATGGTGTGGGTTGATTGATGTTTGGTGTGCAAGTGACTTGAATTGGGGGCGACGGCTGTCGCCGCTCAAGTGAAGATGGAATATCAGGACGAGATTACTGTAAGCTGGATAATCTCCGGCCACTCGTGCCGAATTACAGCCGCCGCGTGGAGGATAATATTCCACGTTTTCTCCACGCCGGCGGTCGGTCTCGTGATGCTAGGAATCCTCTCTCTTCTCTTATGGACGGAATGAAGTCTGGATGTGGGATCCAAGGTGTAGACTTCGGGGACCCCCGTTGTCTGATCGCCCGCCCACGCCGCGGAAGAAGATGCGTACGCGCCTGAGGGAAGGCGTCGACAATCCTCCGATGCGAAGCGGAAGCTGAAGCGCGCGGATGGAGAAGTATCGGGCTGAGTCCCTGACTGCGACGAACCGTGCGATCCGCGCGAGCTACGAAGCCTCAGCGATTCACATCTGACCTCCATTGCAGCGGACAGTTTCAACTACGCTTCCGTCTGTGGGGTGCCCTTGCCCGACTGGACGTATGGCGTCCGCGGTGGACAAAGCATCCTTGTGCACAAGTCTCTGTTCATGATCGAGTTTTGAGTTCTCCTCCAGGCTCACGCGAGCCCGGCGCCTTCGGCGCCGGCACTGGTGCGCCCGGAGATGCCAGTCAGAGCGGCCTGTGCACGACTTTCAAGAGTTGTGATCCTCTTCCCTTTACCAAGTATTCGTGGGTCGGCTTGGCCCGGCGCCTTCGGCGCCGGCGACGGCTGGCCGTACTGGGTGGACTACACGCGTTCGATCGGACGTACGCCCGCGCTCGTTCGGATCGCTCGCGCCCGCCCTGGAATATGATCTGTTTGAGCTCGTCGAGCCCGGCGCCTTCGGCGCCGGCAC
>WTKN01000067.1:3256-8091 GCA_011524395.1 Moorena sp. SS36440bin_2 | reverse complement strand
GCTATCGATAACGCTTTGCAGTTTTTGTCCTAACCAACTCTTTCTCTGCTATATTTGTTGAAACTGTAGCTAAAAATTGTGGGTATCGAGCTTCCAAATCCTTTACCTTAGCCACAGCTCCCCAGCCTTGATAAGTATAGTGGGCATCTTGTAAGTAGTGGCGAGCAACATGGTTTTGGTTTCTAGCTAAATAGAATTTGCCTGCTAGTTCATAAGCCAGGGCTTCGTCGTTGAGATAGTCGTTTTTATGGGCTAAGGTAATAGCGCGGTCGTAATAGTCTCTAGCTTCGCTATCTTTGCCTAAAACTCGGGATCGTTCAGCTTCGACTAGATAAAATTTGTGTAGAAAATTCATCGGAGCTTGCTTTGCCCAGAGTTCCATTTTTTCTTGTTTAGCAGCAACCTTGGTCAAAATTTCTGCTCTTTCAGTCTCTGAAGCATCAGGATAAAATGCTAGCCGAGCCAGGGCATCATAGAAGTAGGCAGTGCTAAGGATGAATGATGAGCCAGCATTAGCAGCATAGTCTTCAAACTGGTCTGCATTTTCAACCGCTTGCTGAAATTCCTGGAAAAGATAACACAGAGCGAGTTTATGGGAATAAGCATGCATCAGTGCACTTCGATCCCCACCGGCCAGATGGACTGGCATCATCTTTTCTTCATCATATGCTTCACCAATCAAACGGCAGGGATTTTCTGCTTCTCCCATCAAGTTAAGGATAGCCTGCATATAGGTTTGAGTCCAATGAAGGTAAGCTTCCTGCTGAGTTTGAATAGTAGCTACAATTGCTTTTGCCGTCTCTTTCTTAGCATCAATCAGTTCCACGCCACTTAGGTACAAAGCGTAGGCATAGGTAACCATAGGACTAGCGGCATATTCAAGATCTCCAATCTCTATCGCACTTTGATAAGCTTCTATGGATAAAGATGATGTGTCCCTGAGCGGTTCCTTCCAATGCTTGAGCTGGAACTTATATGCTGCATAAGTTCTTGCTTTAAATGTTTTATCTTTGAATCGTTCTAGTAACTTCAAAGCCAGTTGACCAAACTGATAGCCAGCCTCAAGCTCCCCTAATAAGCAGAGGATAAGCCCGTAACCGGCATAAGGAAAAGCAGAATCAGGGGAATTACCATACTGAATCGATAAATTCACCTGTCGGCACCAAATTACCAAGCTGAGTTGATTCATTGCTATGTAGGCAGGACTAAACAAGTAGTTCATAACCCGCATAGCTGCTAGTTTATACGGATCGGTCATTTGGGGTAAGTCCATTAGCTGCTGGGCTTGCCTCCCGTCCAAAGCAGACTTGATCTGCTCTATCTCTGCCGTCAGATCAGATTGGCTGGATTGTTCGGGTAATTCGATCCCAAGTAATTTCAAAACGTCTAGCCCAGTTTTGACTGCTTCTATAAATTTTCTTTGAGCACAATAGGCTTGCATTTTGACTTCATAGACTTTGACTTTGTCTAGCAGTGTTTGGGCGTTTTGCAAGATTATCTCAGTCAAGGGCTCCATTTGGTCGTAGTTGGCAATTGTATAAGCTGCTTCTGCTGCCTCCACATACAAATTTAAGCTGAGGTTATACTGCTGCGACCAACTCTGGTTACCTAATAAACTTAAGCCGGTCTGGAGATAATTGAAACCAAGTTGATGAGCAGCTGAAGATTTTGCTTTTTTCCCGGCTCGTAGATTTAATCGAGCTAACTCATTTCGCTCTGTTTGTTCCTCAATTAGCTCCTGGCCTTTGTTCAACTGGTTAACAATCTCAAACAGCTTCTGTTCAGATTCTTCAGAGGATGTATTTTGCAGTAACAACTTGCCAATACCCAGATGTACTGCTTGGGTATCTACTTTGGGAATGAGCGAGTAAACTGCTTGTTGGATACGGTCGTGGGCAAATTTGTATTCTACAACTAACTGATTTGACAACCCTTCGATATCAAGTTCCACCAACTGGTAGGCATAGCTAAGGGGTACAATGAGACCAGATTGGAGTGCTGACTGTAAATCCGTTGCAGTTTCCCCTATAGATTTTTCATATATCACTGCCAGTGTTTTCAGATCAAACTGGTTCCCTATGCAAGCTGCTAATTTTAATACTGCCTGAGTTGCTGTCGGTATTTTTTTTACATTTTTGATCATCAACTCCACCACATTATCTGTAAGGGGTTGCGCTTTTATTTGCTCTATATCCCACTCCCATTGCTCAGAAGGATAGTTAAAATACAACCAACCTTCAGAATACAGAGATTTTATAAACTCATTGATGAAAAACGGATTTCCACCCGTTTTTTCCTGTATTAATTTTCCAAGGGATTTAGCAGTTATTGAATCTCCCAAAAAGGTATCAACGATAAGTTGTGTAACATCGGTTAAGCCTAAGGGGGTAAGTAGTATTCTCTTAATTATTACCCTGGCTTTTTCAAGCTGTTCCAAGCTTTGAGTCAAAGGATGTACGTCGTTTACTTCATTATCCCGATATGCCCCAATGAAAAATAGATATTTATTGTCTCCTGCTGTCATCAGCAGTTGAATTAATTTCAACGAAGCTCTATCTGCCCACTGTAAGTCGTCAAGGAAAATGACTAACGGATGTTCGGGTTGAGAGAATATCTTAATAAATTTTTTAAAAACAAAATTAAAGCGATTCTGGAGTTCTGTTGGCGGAAGCTCTGGAAGAGGTGGTTGTGGACCAATAATCAGTTCGACTTCAGGAAAAAATTCAATGATTACCTGTCCATTTTTACCTAATTCCCTTTGCAGCTTTTCTCGCCAATTGTGAATCTCTGCCTCACTTTCTGTCAGTAACTGTTGTACTAATGACCGAAATGCCTGAATTAAGGAAGCGTAAGGAATATCTCGTTGAAACTGGTCAAACTTACCAGAAATAAAATAGCCATGTTGGCGAGTCAGTGGTTTATATACCTCCTGTATTAATACTGACTTGCCAATACCAGAATACCCCGAAACCAGCATCATTTCACTAGCTCCTTGGCTGACTCGATCAAAAGCAGCTAATAGGGTAGAAATCTCCTGTTCTCGCCCATACAGTTTTTGTGGTATTTGAAATTGATCGGAAACCTTGTGCTGATCGATCACGAAAGCATCAATTTGCCCTTTGGTTTGCCACTGTCTGAGACATTCTTCTAAATCTGCCTTGATCCGATAGGCTGATAGATAGCGTTCTTCAGCATTTTTCGCCATCAATTTTAACAGGAGCGCCGAAAGAATTGGTGGAATCTCTGGTTTCAGTTCCTGTGGTGGTGTCGGTTGTTTAGCAATATGACAATGGACTAATTCCAAAACATCATTGCTGGGGAAGGGTAACTCTCCCGTCAGCAATTCATAAAAGCTCACCCCCAGGGAGTAAAAATCAGTGCGGTAATCGATTGCTCGATTCATGCGACCCGTTTGTTCTGGGGAAATATAAGCTAGGGTTCCTTCTAATACATTCGGGTTGCGAAAGGTTGAGATTTCTCGCGACAGTGTGGTTGAAATGCCAAAATCAATTAGCTTAAGCTTACCTGTCTTCTGATTTAAGATAATATTTGATGGGTTAATATCTTTGTGAATAATATGCTGCTGGTGAACCTGACCGAGAATGTCAACAATCTCAATGGCCAGGTGGAGAAACTCAGCAATGGTGAATTCCTGCTTCGGAATGATCCGATTGAGAGATTCGCCCCCAAAATCTTCTAACACCATTACCCAGTTACTTTCTAGTTTTTCCCAGCTGTAAACATCGATTACACCAGGTAGGTTAATAGTTTGGGTTGTTTCATACTCTCGCTTGAACCAAGCAATGCTTTCAGGGGAAGGATAAGCCTGTTTGAGCATTTTAACGATAACAGGTTGATCATCTGCCCGCCGATTTCCGCGATAGACTAGGGAGTTGGTGCTTTCATGGAGTTTTTCCGTAACTTGGTAACCTGATAAATCGCGCATGCTTATCTCCTTTATAGGAGTTTTTATTATAAAAAACCGCAACCAGTGCGGTTTGAGCTTATCAAATAATAATCCACTTTTCCAAGTGTACAAAGTTATCAGTGATTTAAAATTAACTACCCCACTTAACCATTAGGTTAAGCGGGGTGCATTTCCTAAAAGCTGTTTGACCCGGTGGGTGGAATGGGCACCTTTACAAAAGCGATGCAGCTTCTTCTTCTTCTTCTGATGGACAAGGCTCTGGATCTGGCATCGGAAAAGGGTCTGGATCTGGCAAGGGATCGGGACCGGGATCGCCCATACTAAGGGCAAGGGGAACTTGTTCGTCTGCAAATAACGCTGCAATTTTAGCAGGTTCTTTGCTGATCATCGCCGTCTGCTCTGCTTCAGATAAACCCACCTTGTCCATTACGGAACTGGGGTTATTGATGAAAACACTTTGTTTCTTGGGGTCAAGGGCCAAATCGGTTAATAAATCAAATAGTTTACTCATCAGATATCCTCCTAATTTTTAATCTAGTCACGAATCAAGAATCTAAGCTAATGGTAGTGATTTTATTCACAGCGACAATTTCTTAAATTCTTTTTTCCGTTCTTTTTCTGACAATGTTGGAGTTTGATAAAGCCTTTCCAGTGTGTATTGATCATAGATTATCCAGGCAAGCACTCGATAAGGCAATGCTTCACCAGTCATCTCATCATAGTGTTGATCAAAATATCGCAGAATTTCACTTAAATCAGCAAGGAAGGAAAGAGCACTGGCAGATCCTTCGACCCATGCAAAGTTTTGCCACAGCCATAATTGTGCCTCTGCTTGAATATCAGGATTGTTGGTATCAGGATTGTTGGTATCAGGATTGTTGGTATCAGGATTGTTGGTATCAGGATT
>WTKN01000067.1:0-3156 GCA_011524395.1 Moorena sp. SS36440bin_2 | reverse complement strand
GTTGGTATCAATATTTTGGGGGAAATTTTTGAGAACATCATCAACAATTTTCTTTAATTTATGTCCTGATATACATTCTTCCTTCGCCAGCTTATCCAACTTCTCCTTGGTTTTATGATCAGCCTTGATCATGTATATCAATACTGCTTTACATATCTCAGCAAGCTTGGCATCTATTTTTTTAATAAGTGTCTGGCATTCTTCTCTAAATTTATCATTAAGTTGGTCTTTTTCCTTCTTTTGTGTACCTTCAATTACCTTGAGAATGAGTTGACCAATCAAATCCCCTGGCTTCAGGATCAAGACTTGTTGGGCACAAGCGATCGCTCCACTATAGTATCTTTCTTTCTTTTCTGAGTTATCTTCTCTCTTCGTTAAATAAAAAAACAGAAATGCATGTTCATAAAGACTTATCCTCCTGCTTACTAAGCTTGAAACAGGATAATAAGAGTGTTGTAAAGTCTCCATGTCTGGAGATATTTGTGTTTCTACTCCCAAATCCCACAATGACTCGTGGTATTCTTGAGCTAATCTGTGAACTGCCGCTCGCATACCCCAAGCCCAGGCATATGTGGGGATAAGTTCAATCGCTTTGTTAAGATAATTCAAAGCTTGTTTTTTACTTTCTTGATCTATCTCATTTTCGTTGATTAATTTAATCTTATCCAGAGTTATTTTCAGGCGGTAGGTTGCTCCCAAGTGAGCTAATGTCCAGGCATATTTGCTGTTTTCTGGTGCTTTATGAGCAAGCGCTTTTTCAAAATGTTTTATAGATAACTTAATAAATTTCGTTTTCTCCTCTGGATTATTTTCTGTCATTGCTCGTAGACGGTAGGTTTCACCTAGATGTGCATGAGCCCAGAGATAGTTATCATTCTTTTTGACGGCTTTGGTCAAGTACTCTTCGGCTTTAGCATAATCCATAAACTCGTAGTAAAGTGTTCCTAGGTGGGCATTGAGCCAAGCATTGTCCGAGTCACTTTTTTGAATTTCTTCAAATTTCTCTATCGCCTGTTCATAAGCTCCTGACAAGCGAAGAGTTTCTGCTTTTTGAGCAAGAGCCCAAGTGTTATTATCCATCTGGATCAAATTCCTCCTTGACTGTTATTTGAAACTTAATTGATTGAGGTTTGTTGTTTCAAAAGCTGTAAGCATTCAGCTATCAGCTTATGTGCTACGCACACGCTACGCGAACAGCTATCAGCTTATGCGCTATGCCCACGCTACTTGATGTGCTTATGGGCTATTAATCTGAGTTACGGAAAGCTGACGGCTGACCGCTGACGGCTGTTCGCGCAGCGTGCGCGTAGCGCATATGCTTACCAAAAGCTTAACTAGCGAGTAATGTTTTAGTTCTCGGGTGATCTTGCCACTCCATCCAAGCTGGGTCGTGACCGACTAACTCAATGGCTTCATCATTAATAGGAATAGCGTCTTGTAGATATTGCCATGCTTGTTCGCAGTTACCTACCAAGATGGCTAAGCCACTCAGTCGGTACAGAATATCTCCTCTATCCCCTGTGTCCCATTGAGACAGCAATACTGTCCGCGTACGCTCAATCTCGCTTTTGGCCTGGGTCAATCCCTGCCAGCGAGCCTTTGCTACTGCAATACAGTACAAAGCTGTAGTGTCATCAGGAACTTCCTCTAACCTCTGCTGGCAACAAGCGATCGCTTCAGCATATCTATTGGCATAGTTGAGTAGTAACCCCCGTTCAATCCGCCAATTTTTCACAAATATGGTTTTGTCAAAAGCGATCGCTCGGTCAAAATCAATCAGGGATTTCTGGTAGCACTTCATCAGCTCATAAACTCGGCAACGATAGGCAATTGCCCAAAGGTAATCCGGCTTCAGCTCAATGGCTCGATCCAAGTCAGCCACTGCCATTGTGTAATATGCTTCCCCCATAAAGCGGTAGGTTACGCCCCGGTGAGCGAGGGCCCAAAGGTAGTTAGGGTTGAGATCAATAGCGCGGCTAAAATCTGTTCGGGCTTCCTGATAACGTTTGATCTGATAGTAGGTTTGCCCACGATGGGCGAGAGCCCAAGGGTCGTTAGAATTTAGCTCAAGGGCATCGGTGAACTTGGCGAGGGCAGCTTCAAAATCTCTCATCTGCCGATCCGCCTCACCTTCCTGAGCTAGAGCCTTAGCTTTTTCATAGTTCTGTGGGGACGCTAAGTTGAGGTCGGACATAGTTTGTTGATAAGTCATCAGATCTGTTTCTCCCCTGTAGCTTCTTGAACAAAAGACATACCTAAGCGCGCCATCATCTCTTTGTCCACAGGTGCTAGAGCGTGAGGCGGAATATAAAGGGTTGAAACCTCAGTAACACTGCTCTGTGGTAGCTTGGACAGAGGAATACGCTGGATAACTGGTTTGCAAACTGGATAATAAACAGCTGCTTCGTAAACAATCACTTCATGGTCACCTCCATAATGTGTTTTTAAGACCTCGGTCAATATGGTTAGAGGACGAAACTGTTCCTCCGGTTTGTAAAAACCGAGATTGCCAACCATGGCAATCTGCCACAAAATCAAGGGGCTAGTGGGGTCAAATTTACGCCGTCGAATCAAAAAGTCCGTTGCTTCAAAACTTTGACACCCATTTCGACCAGGATCGAGACCAAGGTCAGCAAATAAGCAATCTTCCGCAGAAATCCCAGGTAGCATCTGTGCTGTGAAGCCTTCACGATGTGCCTGTTTAATAGCTGCCTGGGCTGGATTGGCAAAAACCCCAGGATGACCGTAAAACACAGCACAGACATTCAGCCCCTTACGAACTTCTGTCAATATTTTTTCGGTCATTTCTTGATAAGTCTCTCTGCGCCATTGATTGTTCCGGTTATATGGCAAAGCTTCTGCTGTGGCATTCAATTCTTTGAGCCATTTAGCGGTTACTGGGTCAGCCAAGGCATATAAAACCTTGTCCGCTTGTTCTATCCAGGCTTTCGCCCCCAAGGTCAGATGACTTACCAATTGAATCCCCGTACCAACAATTGTTAAGGAGCCAGTTTCCAAATTCAATTTACTCTTCAGCTTAGAATCGGAGTTTTTCATCATCAGAGTAACAGACACAATACACAGACATTGAAGGTAAGCATTAAGCTATCAGCTATCAGCTATCAGCTATCAGCTATCAGCTATCAGCTATCAGCT
>WTKN01000277.1 GCA_011524395.1 Moorena sp. SS36440bin_2 | reverse complement strand
CTTTTAACCTTTAGGCTAGATGTCCGGCGCTCTACCTATGGTTGGTGAGCGTCGGGATGAAAGCTGAAGTATAACTATTGTGAGCAATATATCCATAAAAAAAGCGCTCCCCATCTGGAGAGCGCTTTTTTTATTCAAGTAGATTAAGCCAACAAGGGATTAACCGTTGATAGCTGGAGCAGTCAAAGCTACGGGAGTAGCTTCAGCAGCAGCTAGGTCTAGAGGGAAGTTGTGAGCGTTACGCTCGTGCATTACCTCGAAACCTAGGTTAGCCCGGTTTAGTACATCAGCCCAGGTGTTGATCACGTGACCTTGTGAGTCAATGATGCTCTGGTTGAAGTTGAAACCGTTGAGGTTAAATGCCATGGTGCTGATGCCCAGTGCAGTAAACCAGATGCCGATTACAGGCCATGCACCCAAGAAGAAGTGCAAGGAGCGGCTGTTGTTGAAGGAAGCGTATTGGAAGATTAAACGACCGAAGTAGCCGTGAGCTGCAACGATGTTGTAAGTTTCTTCCTCTTGACCGAACTTGTAACCATAGTTCTGAGACTCAGTTTCAGTAGTCTCACGTACTAAGGAGGAGGTTACCAAAGAACCGTGCATTGCACTGAACAAAGAACCACCGAATACACCGGCTACACCTAGCATGTGGAAGGGGTGCATTAGGATGTTGTGCTCAGCTTGGAACACGAACATGAAGTTGAAGGTTCCGCTGATACCTAGAGGCATACCATCGGAGAAAGAACCTTGTCCAATTGGGTAGATCAAGAATACGGCGCTAGCAGCTGCAACCGGTGCGCTGTAAGCTACGCAGATCCAAGGACGCATACCTAAGCGGTAGCTTAGTTCCCACTCACGACCCATGTAGGCAAATACACCAATCAGGAAGTGGAACACTACCAACTGGTAAGGACCACCGTTGTATAGCCACTCATCTAAAGAAGCAGCTTCCCAGATCGGGTAGAAGTGTAGGCCAATGGCGTTAGAAGAAGGAACAACAGCACCAGAGATGATGTTGTTTCCGTACATCAAGGAACCAGCAACAGGCTCGCGGATACCATCGATGTCCACAGGAGGAGCAGCGATGAATGCAATGATGAAGCAGGTGGTAGCAGCTAGCAGGGTTGGGATCATTAATACACCAAACCAACCTACATAGAGGCGGTTGTTGGTGGAGGTAACCCAATTGCAGAACTGAGACCACACAGAGGAGTTGCTCTGTTGTAATACAGTAGTCATGTTCTTATGATTGCGGGTATGAATATGAACTTTTCGAGGTTCGTCCGGCTTGTTTGCGCCTTCATATATTTATATTAAGCAATATCTAAAGATATGTAAAGGGGTTTGAGAGTAATTTCCCCTCAGGTTATTAAATACTGTAAATAAGTAAGACTTATATTAAGTAAGTATTGACATTATGTTATAAGCGTGATAATTATGCCTGAAAAATTTAGATTTACCTGAGCATTACCAAAAAACGCTACATTTATCTATTTATTTATACTTTCTTAATATTTTGGCTTTTTCAGAAATCCGAAGTGGCCTGTTTTCCCTTGACTGTGACTGTCCCGATTGACACTGGTTGACTAGATTACATTGGTGGAGTTATGGATTTAGTTAAATGGGAGAGGATCAATGTATCAAATTCTACCGAAGTTCCTCAAAAAATCTACTATGTTCAATGAATTATGATGAAACCTCATACACCTTAGATAAATCATGCGGATTGAGCAGTTGCAGGCATTTCTGGCAGTCACCCAGACAGGTAATTTTGGACAAGCGGCACAAAAATGCGGCGTAACACAATCGACTATTAGTAGACAAATTCAGTCTCTGGAAAGTCATCTGGGTATGCCACTGTTTCATCGCACTGCTCACGCCAAGTTGACTCTTGCAGGGGAACAGCTGTTACCCCGTGCTCGTAAAATCTGTCAAGAGTGGCAAACTGCTACCCAAGAATTAGCAGATTTGATCGCAGGTAAGCAGCCAGAATTGTGTGTAGCAGCAATCCAATCAGTCTGCGCTCACTACTTGCCACCGATCTTAAAGCAATTTTGTCGGGCCTATCCTCAAGTGCAATTACGAGTGACGGCCCTCGGAAGCGATCGCTCTTTGAAGGTACTGCGAGATGGTTTAGTGGATGTAGCAATTGTGATGAACAATCGCTTTTTGACCACTAGTTCAGAGATGGTAGTTGAGGTACTCTATGAAGAGCCCATCGAAGTCCTGATGGCATCAGACCATCCCTTAGTAAACTATCAATCAGTGCCCTGGTCAGAACTGATTAAATACCCACAAGTAGTCTTTAAAAGTGGCTACGGCATGCAACGTTTAGTACAGCAGCAGTTTGCCCGTCTAGGGGCTAACTTGCGGGCAGTTATGGAGTTAAATACCCTAGAAGCATTCCAAGGAGTAGTGCGCCAAGGAGAATTGATTGCCCTATTGCCCAAATCAGCCATGATCAATGTAAATCAAGACTCTACTCTGGCTGTGCGATCCCTAGAAAAACTACCAGAATCCCTGGCTAGCTCCAACAAACTAGTAGGTAGCGTCTCTGCCTTGGATTCGAAGTGGACTCGTCAGGTGGTCTTGGTCACGACTCGCGATCGCTTAGAGATTCCACCAATTCAGCATTTTTGTAAACTGGTGCGTCAGCTGGACATGCCAACAGTTCAGGCTTGGAACGTCCAGCTGCCAGCCCTTGCTCAAGCTTGATAACTGTTTCCAGCTTTGGACTAATCACCGATGAGTAATGCCTTCAGGGAATTATTAAAGAAAGTGGGCAGTGGTGTGCACACTGGGAAAGCCTTAACTCGTGAAGAAGCCACCACGGCAACCCGCCTCATGTTGACACAAGAGGCTACACCAGCGCAAATTGGAGCATTTATGATTGCTCACCGCATCAAACGACCGACCAGTGAAGAACTGGCAGGGATGTTGGATGCTTATGACCAACTTGGACCAAGGTTACACCCGTGGGAGATCAACCATGGGCAAGATACCTCTCGGTCAGTTTCTTCTTCTCCATCCCTGGGGGTTACAGCGTTAGGAACACCCTATGATGGACGAAGCCGTACTGCACCAGTCACACCCCTGACCGCCTTAGTCTTAGCTACTGCTGGCGTACCTGTGGTCATGGATGGCGGAGATTGTATGCCCACTAAGTATGGAGTCCCCTTAATTGAGATTTGGCAGGGATTGGGTATGGATTTCTCCCAACTTTCTGTGCCTCAGGTGCAACAAGTACTGGAGAGAACTGGCTTAGGATTTATCTATTTACCCCAGCATTTTCCCGAAGCTCATCAGTTAGTTTCCTATCGCGACCAAATCGGTAAACGTCCACCGATAGCAACCATGGAACTCCTGTGGTCTGCCTATAGGTCTGCCGATCAAAGACAGACTCATCATGTGGCCGGGTATGTTCATCCACCTACAGAAAATCTGTTTAGACAGACATGTCAGCTGCGTCTGGTCAAGAATTTTACCTTTGTCAAAGGCTTAGAGGGTAGCTGTGACCTACCACGCGATCGCACTGCCATCATAACCATTAGTGAACCATCATCCAGTCAAGGGTTTGAACGTCTGCTACTCCATCCGAGTGAATACGGTTTGGCTGGCAAGGAGGTACCGTTTGAGTCAAGCACTAAACTGCTGGGACAGTACCAGGAAATCCTTTTGGGTAAATCCAACCCATTGATGCCAGCCGCGATCTGGAATGGTGGGTTTTATCTGTGGCGTTGTGGTGTTTGCTCAGATTTGACAGCAGGTTTGACCAGGGCTGAAGATTTATTCACCAGTGGTAATGTGGCTCAAAAATTTAAAGAAATTGTTGATTACTTACACAAGCTTCAATAAACAGAAGGTAAGTAAACAGTTAAATAAATGGGTCAATAAAAAAAGCAAGCGGTTGACAGTAAAGCGTCAACCGTCAACCATCACTAAAAAACCATCAACAAAAAACCAAAATACTCAACCAAATTACTGAACCGACGTTCTTGCCGGAGGTGGCGCAAAGGTCGGAGACAATTGGGAAGGATATTGATCAACAGAAATACAAGTGTTTAGAGCCTTGTTAGGGCTAGCAACATTGGCACTATTCAAGCCAATAACACATTCAGAAAATTGCTTTGGCAGGAGGCTACGACGGCAGTGATCTACCACTGAGTTAACATTTATGTTTTCAATCTGCTTGTCAATATCAACCACACAGCTAGCCAATTCCAAAGGTCGTCGGACTCGTGTACAAGCACCTAGGGCTTTTTGGCCTGCTAATGAGGTCAGCACCTTAATTTTTAGTACACACAACGATAAATCCTCAGGTTGTAGTGCCTCTGAACAAGTTTTTGATGCGATTTCTGAAGTGATATTGGCCGCTTTAAGATCTTTGGCACACAAACTAAATTGATTCCCAGCACTGGCAGCACCATTAGGAATGCCTAGGGTTACTAGGCCAGCGATTGCCAACTGAGTAGTACAAAATTTCAATAAAGATGTATGTCTAAACCTGCTTTGCTGCTTCATAATTAGTCTTAGTCGATAAAATTTTATAAGCTATCAATTATAAACGCTCAATTATAAACAATCAAGGTATTGATTATAATTGGGCGTCGATTAGGGTTCCATGATCAATCCATGACTAACTACCAATTAACCTAGCTCATTTTTCACAAGTTGTTATGATAGTCGATATTTTAAACCCCTAATCTGACAATTAGTCATTCTTTGTAAGCTATCCCTAATCAATATCGAATCTGTTTATACCTATGCCTATGCAATTCTACCAGTTTTTAAGTAAAACAGTTCGCTCACTTTACTCTAATAGGCAGGTGACTATGATCCTAATGCTAATGGCATTGTGTGTCAGTTGCTCCCCAAAAAAATCCCCTGACCTTGAGTTGGAACTCAGTGTGAAACCAGCAAGTCGTCCTGGTGCGTATACTGTATCCGGTACTAGTAATCTACCTAACCAAAGTCAAATTGCTGTAGCTGCTATTCGCTATTTGCGTCCGACACAACAGCCTTTATTTGGTTCTAACCCCCTAGGCACCTATTCCATTTTGGATCGCCAAGTTGTTGAAGTAAACGACCAGGGTCAATGGCAAGCTAGGCTTAACCTATGGGAGGTGGCACCAGATGGTCGCCTTCAGGAAGCTTGGCAAATCAATCAATCACAAGGACGATTCTCGGTTAGCCCCAATAATAGTGTCTCTTTCGTAGCTACCTATGAGCCCTATGGTCAGGTAGGAACAACTGAAGAGCAACAGCAGCAGATTCCAAAGATGGAAGGTGACCTCGTCCGATTTAATAATGATGGTCAACCTTACGTAAAGGCGAGTTACACCCTACCGATAGCGCTACCTAGTGGCAGGAAATCAGCACCTAGCATTAGGGCTGCAGAACGCAATGGTGGCTGGGGAAACCGCTCAGAACTTAAACCCCAAAGATCGGTTAGTGGTAGTATTCGCCCACTAACCAATTTAACTAATCAAAACAATACTCCACTCTCGCCGTCAGAGTTTTTCCGATAATACAAAACTTTTATCTTAGTTTATTGTTAATGGTCATGGTTCATGGTTAGTCACTATCAAGCCTGAACCATGAATAATACTCATAATAATATTCAGCCAAACTGTGTACGCTCTTACTCAAATACCTTAACAGTTTTATTTAATGATCCCTATGATACCATTTTGTTGGCGCTTTTTGTGAAAAATATCAAGGTGATATCAATCATAAAAATCCAGTAATTAGCTAATCCCAAATTAATCCATGGATCAATCGAGGTTATCATTGTGAATTATGAAGGCAAAAATGGTCAACTAAATTCAGCAACTTTGGCTAATTACCAACAGTAAACTATCTATACCTAACTTTCTGGAGTAAATTCCAGTAGATGCTTTTTAGCGTATGCTTGGATAACAACAATGCACCCTAATCGTCTAACAACTTGTCTTAAACTTTCCTAACCCTTTACAGACCAAGACTTAACAAGTTGTTTGGATGGGTGATTCGCTACAGGTACCTCAATCCCTCGACTTCTGTGTGTGCCATCAAGGGCAGATTGTAAAGAAGCCATCTGAGTCATTATTGTTTGAAGTTGAGTGTTTAGTTGCTCCAGCTGCTCCGGTTTTGGTGAACTTACCTCGATAGGTGGGGTCAGTACAGGTTTTGTGCGCACAAAACCTAGAAACGTTTGTGCTGAGGCAAACTTCTGGGTTACATCCTCTACAGACCTTGTAGCGGTTGTGATAGCAGGCTCTTCAACAAAATCCGACCTAGTCACTATAGTTTGAAAGACTGGCTGGTATTCAAGGCTGTTATCCTGAGTTTCTGTAAGGTTATGTGTAAGGTTTTCTGTAAGGTTATGTGTAAGGTTTTCTGTAAGGTTATGTTTAACGTTTTCTGTAAGGTTTTCTGTAAGGTTATGTTTAACATTTTCTGTAAGGTTTTCTGTAACTGTTCTCTGGGTTTCTGCCTCATCTATAAAATCAGTGAGTCCAGAAGCTGCCAAACTCGACAGGGAAAGCTTAAGGTCTTCTAATTCTTTTTCTTTTGACTGGATATCCTCAGCTAGAGTGGAAACTTTGTCCTGAGTTTGAGAAAATTTCTGGGCAGAGTGTTGCCACCCTGAAATTGCTAAACTGGCTACACCAACTCCCAAACTTAAGGCTCCAACCAACCCTAGGTAAGGGGGAGCAAGATCCTTAATTTCACCATCCATCCATTGTTCTCCCTGAATGCGAATGGAGACTGGTTGTGAGCCAAAAATTGCTACTGGTAACGACAGTACCGACAATACTGCTGCTGCAAGAAGAACGGGTTTGAAAAGGAATTTATTCAGAGGAGAGCCTGACATGTTTTATAGTTAACTTTTAAAACTACTCGTGTTACTATGTACCTCAAGGGCTGTGAGAGACATTCCGCATGGTACAGTTTTTTCATTGTGGTTAGCATCTTGAGGTGCGACCCGTGATGGCGAGCAATCCCTTGACTGTAGGTCACGCTACGCGAACGTCATCACGGAAAGGGCACCTCATAGTGTTTCCGTAGTGACTAGGAGAAACTACATGCTTTGTGTACTTGCTGCACTTTTTGCTTCTACTAAAGTTAACCACGTGTATCAGTGATTTTCCGTAAATTACTTATGAATAGTCCCACCAGATTGTAAATTTTCTGTGAAGTCTTTACAAAGGTTAGCTTAGATAGGCCATTTTTCCCGCCATTTTGGCGGTAATCAGGATAAAACAACCGTTTTCACGAAATTATCGGGATTAAATTGCTCTAATTAGCCAAAAAGCTGGTTTAAGCGGGCTTTTATAGGTATATCCTACTGGGAAGTCTAATCTCTGGAATCGGTCACTTGTAGGGTAAAATTACTAATTATACAATCTCTGTGTCACAGGTGAATACCCTGATCAGGAATGGGGTGAGGCCATTAAAAGTAATTTAGATAACAATTTAGATCACTATAGTGATCGTGCTTATGATACCATCACCAAGACTAAATGCGATCGCTAAATTGGGAGTGGCACTCTTGTTGCAGAAAACTTAAACGTTACGTACTCATATTTTACACGATAGCAGTTCTCAATTAGTTAAGATACCTTGCCCTCGGGGTTTTAGACAGTAGGGAGTAGGGAGTAGGCTTTCAAGGAAACTTCGGATCAGGGAACAGCAACATTTCTTAACCTTTATTGGGACTGCTATAGGGTTTATACATGAGATGTATACTTGTGTGGTCTTTTTTTATGGGACAATCAAACTCCGGATCTGTTTCCCCTCTAGGATGCATGCCTCTTTCCTGTTGCCTCTTGCATCAGGGAGTCTGTTCACAACTCAAATATAAACCCTGAATATCTCATAAGTATAATAAACGCAATATACCTGAGTTAGAGATAACGTTGATTATCTCTAACTCAGGAGCTAGAACTGAGGAGTTAGAACTCAGAAGAAATTATTTACCAGTTAATTGGCAATTGATCAAAGTTTAATCAGCAATAAAATTCTGTATTCTGTCTTGATGCAGTTGCTAATGGGCAGATGCTGTGTTAATAAAAAATTTTCGAGTAAGACATAAGCGCAGGATTGGGGAGCCTGATTTTAGCTAGTCCGCGAGAAGCCCCGCACCCTACCTAATAAGGTGGGTGTCGGGAT
>WTKN01000140.1 GCA_011524395.1 Moorena sp. SS36440bin_2 | reverse complement strand
AACGCACCGAAAATTAGCCTATAGTGTTAGCAATAGCGTAACGCACCGAAAATTAGATGTGGCGGTGCGTTACATTTCATGCTTCGCACCCTACAAGAGATGCGATCGCACTGAACTTATCAACGTCTAAACTATGCTTTCACAAAACCTTAAAATTGTTACTCTGCTCCCCAGTGCCACGGAAATTGTGGCAGCTTTAGGATTAGCTGATGCCATTGTTGGGCGATCCCACGAATGCGACTATCCCGCAACTATCAAAAATCGACCTGTCTGCACCGAGGCTCAAATCAATAGCGATAAACCTAGTGCTGAGATTGATGATGATATAAACAATTTGGTAAAACGTGCCTTGAGTATTTACCAAGTCAAAACTGATGTTTTAGAACAACTGCAACCAACCCACATTGTTACTCAAGATCAATGTGATGTCTGTGCTGTCAACTTCGATGTGGTGGAGAAAGCAGTTGCGAACCTTACAAATAGCAACCCTCAGATAATTTCCTTGCAGCCAAACATGCTAACTGAAGTTTGGGCAGATATTGAGCGAGTTGCTACCATCCTGGGAGTAGAGTCACAATCTGTACTGAAGCAATTACAGTCTCGCGTCGAAATCTGTAAGCAAAAGACACAGGAAATGTCAGAAAATGACCGCCCTACTGTTGCTTGCATCGAGTGGACTGATCCGCTCATGGCTGCTGGTAACTGGATTCCTGAATTAGTCACTATTGCAGGTGGTAATCCTCTGTTTGGGGCTTTAGGGAAACATTCCCCTTATCTGGAATGGGATGCTTTAGTAAAAGCTGATCCAGAGGTCATTATTGTAATGCCTTGCGGCTTTGATTTGGAACGCACAAAACAAGAAACCCAACAGATGGCTCACCATTCCCAGTGGTCAAGTTTGCAAGCCGTACGCCAGGGTAAGGTTTTTGTTACTGATGGTAATGCGTATTTCAATCGTCCAGGACCAAGACTAGTCGATTCAGTAGAAATAATAGCGGAAATTTTGCATCCAGACCTGTTCACCTTTGGTTATCAAGGCACTGTTTGGGAACGGTTTGAGGTAGGAAATGCTTAAGAAACTTATCCTGGAAAATTGGAAAAGCTTCCGTTATGCAGAACTCCCGATTGATCCCCTGACTGTGTTAATCGGAACGAATGCTAGTGGAAAATCTAATCTAATTGATGCTTTGGAACTTTTAAAACGAATAGTGTTTGGAAAGGAGATTCGATCCGCTTTGGCAGGGGATGCGGCTTTTCCTGGGATTCGAGGTGGAGTAGAGTGGGCGTCACTCAAGCCAGAATCTCACTTTACCTTGAAAGTTGTGGTTGAGGGAGAGGATGATGAAACCGATTACCTTTATAGTATTACAGTAGAAACCAAACCAAGTGTTCAGTTAGCTAATGAATCTCTAATTCGCCAGGTCTATTCACCAGATAGTAATCAAATCCTTACTCAAACTAGTTTGTTCCAAATATCTTCTCCTAGAACTCAAGATAAAGGTATTCATGTTAAATTGCTAGAGCAAGAACAAATTCCTTTGCCAAAATACTGGAAACGTTCTAATTCTATTTTGACTAGACTTAGGGAAATAGGCTACCATGCCGAGCTTACAAATATAATTGGAAAGGTTTGTACAATTATAGAAAATATTTTTATTTTTAATCCTATTCCTGCCAAAATGCGGAACTATTCACCGCTTTCTGATCGCATTGAGAGTGATGGATCTAATATTGCTGGTGTGCTAGCCGCATTACCTAAAGAGCAAAAAGAGGAGTTTGACTCAACGGTGTCTGCTTACTTGAAAGATCTGCCAGAACGAGATATACAGGAAGTTTGGGCGGAACCAGTAGGAAAGTTTGGTACAGATGCTATGCTCTACTGTAAGGAAGAATGGAAACCTGGTCAAACTACAGAAATTGATGCCCGAGGAATGTCAGATGGAACCCTACATTTCTTAGCAATTCTTACCGCACTGATCACACGACCAGAAGGGAGTCAATTAGTAATTGAAGATGTAGAAAATGGATTGCATCCCTCTAGGTTACATCTGCTTATAACCATGCTGAAAAAAATTGCAGAAAAGAGAAACATAGACATATTAATCACTACTCACAATCCGGCTTTGCTAGATGCTTTAGGACCAGAAATGATTCCCTTCGTAGTTGTGGCACACCGGGATTCAAAAACTGGATTAAGCAAACTCACCCTTCTAGAAACTATGGATAATTTACCTAAATTGATGGCATCTGGTTCCTTGGGTAACCTAGTGACTAAAGGAGCTATTGAAAGGAATATTTCTGATCCTAAGCCACGGTAGATATGAGGAAGGTTCTGATTATCGATACCTCGATTCTATGCGTTTACCTGGAAGTTCCTGGAAAAGAGACTTGTGGGTCTGGTAATAATAAATGGAATAAGCAGCAAGTTGTTGAGCTTTTGGAAAAAGAAGAAAAAGCATCGACAACGTTTGTACTACCCTTGGCTGCTATTATCGAAACTGGTAATCATATTGCTCAAGCTAGAACAAAAAGGTATGAAACTGCCCAAGCTTTAGCTGAGATTATGGAGAAAGCAGCAGATGAAAAAACACCTTGGGCAGCTTTCACAGATCAGTCAGTGCTTTGGGACGCTCAAGGACTGAAAAAATTAGCAGTCGAATGGTCTCAACTCGCACCACAAAAAGTTTCAATAGGTGATGCTACCATCAAAACTGTAGCAGAATACTACGCACAAACTGGTTGCCAGGTGGAGATTCTTACTGGTGATCATGGACTTAAGGCATACCAACCCACTACACCAACTCCAACTCCCAGACCCAGGAGAAGTAGATGAGCTGACGGGGTGACAAGTGCGATTAATAATGATTACCTGTCCGTGGGCAGTGCCTAGTTAACCTATCTAAAGGTTGACAATTGCTCATAGGCACTGCCCACCCTACGATTGATTAATTATGACTAATTATATCAAAAATGTAGACAAATAAAAACTATTTATTATTCATTATTTACCCTCCAAACACACTTCTCATACTTCCCACACTATCCTCATATTTCGTAATAAAAAAAATTCCTAAACCCCTTGACAAATAGTTAATATATTAATATATTAATATTATACACAGTTTCAAGGTATAGCTTCCAATGAGCAAAAACATTAATCCTAACCCTGATGAAAATCCGAACTCCGAAAACCCAGGTCGCAAATCAAAGAAAGTCAAGCACATATTAATCGGTTCTCCTGAGGAGGTTAAGAAGACAATTTATGCCATTTATTCCCTTAAATACGCCTATCCCGACGAGTGGAGCACTCCGGAGCCTACCGGAAATCCTGGTGAGGTTATGACCTTTTTGATTCGCTATTTTTATGTAGACTAGGATAGGATTTTGCCAGGGCGTAAAACCCTGGCGACAATGAATAGTGAAAGTTGTTTTGTGAAGGGGGATAAATCAGGATGAAGCATGAGTTGGGATGTTGTTACTTTCCAGCAGTTGCTGACTAACTCGATTAGAATGTACTAATTGATCAGGAGTTATCTAGATTTCAGTTCAGTTCAGCTCAGCTGTACTTGTGGAAGCTTATACCATAGAATTCGGTCAAGCATTGGAGTTAACCAGAGCTTGACCGATTTTTTTTTATTGCCAGGACTTATGCCTAAGATTTAATACCATTAGTCTAATCCCTAGACTTTATGTTATGATTGCAAACTTTATGCTAGCCCTCAGTTCATGGGTTATTATTTATTATCTATAGCTATTATAAATAGGTTGTAAACTATCACCCGATCAAGATGCAAAGAATAGCAAATATTTTGGGTTTATACATGTTTACAAATCGTTTATAAAATCTAGATTACCCATTACCAAATAACTCTATGTAGCATTCCTGAGGCAAGTATTGATTAATCTTGTTTGGTTTTCAGACTTAAGAGTGACAATTCGATTAAGCAAAATTGGCCTTTATTGACTAAAGTCAGGCAATTTTGTCTGATCCGATCCCTTTTTGACTTCTATATATAAACAAAATAAGTCATATTGGCCACATGATTAATTTCACACTACTTAAACTATTAATTACAAGTATTATTCAGGGGTTCATAAGGATAGGTTTTTATAAATCCTATCCATCTACCTAAATGTAAGGTAGTAGAGTTGTAAAGAGACAGGGATGACAAAAATAAAAATCAGACTATCGAAAAGTCATGACCAGGAATTCGATGTCACATTGATCATATCTAATGAACCAGAAGACCTAAGAGGTTTTTTACCGCCCCAACCACCAGATTTACAATCATCATTCAATCAATGGCTGTCCGGCTATCGTAGTTTAGAGGGTGTACGCCTCGAAATCAAGAATGTGATTGTTTCTTCCGATGTTCAGAGCCAGGCTAAGGCAGTGAGAGGCTTGGTAAATGAATGGCTCAATTGTGGTAGTAGCAAATGGCTGCCGATCCGGGATAAATTAATCGAAGTAGGAAGCCGATGGCAGGGTGCTAAAACAGAAGAAATGTACATCATCCTTGATTTTCCTGAGGAGAAGTTTATTCAATTAGGTCGCATCCCTTGGCAAGAGTGGGATTTGTTCAAAAACTACTACTCAGACTCTGAAATAGTTTTAATTCTTTATGGTAAGCAGGGTCAGACAATTCTTACCATTCCAAAATATTGGAAAGTCCGAATTTTGCTGGTTGTGGGAAGGAGTGACGACATCCAAACTGAAAGGGATATCAAGATAGTTAAAAAGTTAGAGAAAAAAGGAGCAGAGGTTAGCGTATTACTTCAGCCTACTAAAGAAGAACTATCGGAAGCACTTTGGCAAGAACCAGGCTACCATATTTTCATCTTTAGTGGTCACAGTAGCTGTGATCAGCAGACGCCAATTAGCTGGCTTGAGTTAAACCAGCAAGACAGAATCAGCATAGAGGATTTTGAAATAGCGTTCGGAAAAGCGATCGCTCAAGGATTGCAGTTAGCTATTTTCAATTCCTGTGATGGTCTGGGATTAGCTCAACAACTAGCTAAGTTGAATCTCCCTCGCAGTATCGTCATGCGAGAATTAGTACCTGATCAGGTAGCCGTAAAATTTTTGGAGTATTTTTTCGAGGAGTTCACCAAAAACAAATCTCTTTTTACCTCTGTCCACATTGCCAGAGAACGTCTGGAGCATTTTAATGACCGTTTTCCCAATGCGACGTGGCTGCCAACACTGTGTATCAGAGAATCAGCATTACATACACGGTTCACATGGAATGAACTCGGAAATTCAATAATTAAGCTACCACCTCGGATCTTGAAATTACTCGCTGCTTTTCTAATTACGGTACTCGCTGGCTTCTTAATTGGGGGAGTAGTCATAGTAAGTTTTAGATTGATTCCACCGTCTTGCCCTGAAAAAGAAATTTATTTCTTAGAGTTACGACAACAAATCTGGAAAAGACTGTTCCCTAAAAAATGTCTGGCTTATGGATCCGGCCTTCCTACTCAAAGAGAATGGCGGTATGGGGGTAGTACAACTTGGGCAAAAATCCGCAGAGAGGTAGACCAACGGATTCAAAGGATGCAGCCAAAATTCAAATTGAAATATGAGGAAAATGAAACTGATTCACCGGGGTCTGATCCTGGAATAAAAATGTTATTAAACGGGCAGTTAGATTTTGCTCAATCCTCCCGTAACATCACAGATAAAGAAATTTACCAGGCCAGACAAAACGGGTTTATTATCAGAGCAATACCCGTCGCCATTAATGGTATTGCTATAGCGGTTCATCCTAACTTAGACGTTCCAGGTTTAACAATTAGTCAGCTTAAGGATATTTATACAGGTAAAATTACCAACTGGAGTGAGGTTGGTGGTCCGAACTTTTCTATAACTCCTTATTCTAGGAAAAAAGAAGCTGGGGGTACAGTGAACTATTTTGTAGGAACTATTTTAGACGGAGAAGAATTGGGCAAAAATATCCAATTTACCTACAACACAACGGAAGCAATCCGAAAAGTAGCTCAGGATCCTGGAGGGATTTACTATGCTTCTGCTGCAGATATTGTCCCCCAATGTACCATTAAGACTCTACCTCTTAAAGGAAAAAATAATGATAGCTTTATTGCGCCTTATCAGGAGCATTTTATACCCCCAAATCAATGTAACCAGCAAAACCGCAACCAGGTCAATAGTGTTGCATTTAAAAAGGGTACTTATCCAATTACTCGTCCATTATTTGTGATTGTCAAAAAAAATGGGCAAGCAGAACAAAAAGCCGGAGAAGCTTACGTCGATTTGCTGCGGACTGATGAGGGCAAAAAACTCCTAGAAAAAGCGGGTTTTATTCCTATTGATTAAAGGTATATCGCAAAGGGAACAGGGAACAGGGAACAGGGAACAGGCAATAGGCAATAGGCAATAGGCAATAGGCAATAGGCAATAGGCAATAGGCAATAGGTAAGAGTGATTAATCCTAGGCTGGGCAGTGCCTATCAAGGCGATGGCACGCAAAGGAATCGCCTCGATATAGCACTACGCATTAAAGTGTTTGACATTGATACAAGCAGCAAAAGGTGCGCACCTACGCTTTTGTAGTTAACTTTTGCCTCTTGCCTCTTGCCTCTTGCCCTTGCGCGTAGCGCTATAGCACTGCCCACCTTGGCATAGCTCCTGCCATCATCTAAATCATCCGTCTCAAGACAGATTTTGGAATTTACCTCAACTATAGCAATCTTAAATGAATTGAGATAATTTTGATGCGATATTCCCTACTCCCAGATCCGCTGTTCCCAGATCCGCTGTTCCCAGATCCGCTGTTCCCTGTTCCCTTTGCTATATATTTAGGGTCTTCAAGAAAAATTCATCAAAAATTTTTAGCTCTGTCAGGATTTTATGAAAAACTCAGGAAAGTTATAGTAATCATTCATCCGGGATTACACGGAACACTCATTGACCAACCTTACTGCTTACAAATGAGTCATATTAAATGGTTAATTATCTAGTAACGAGAGAAAATTATAAATGGGTAATTTGCATCAATTGTCTCTTTTTGTCACCGGTTAATTTCCTGTACAAACCCTTAATCTGAGATCTGGCACCATTGTGATTAATTTAGGATTGATCCTACGGTGGGCAGTGCCTAGGCTGTGTATTTTGGGCATTTTTCGGTTCTAATCGTTGATGCCGGGATCGTGAGCAAGGCTCTGAGCCTACAATCCATATATCGCAAGCGACCCATGGTCTCGTTACCTTACACAAAAAGCGATACAGCGCCTTCACGCGGGGGTTTCCACGGGGCAAACAGCGGTGCGGACGCAGGTTCCGCACACAGAACCATGCGCCATGAGCGACTGCATCAAGAAGTGCATAAACTTTTTCCTCGGGCCCTAGGATAAAGTGAACACCCTACAAACATACTTAACCGTAAAAATTTTTTCTATATCATTCCCATCTTGACAGGGCAATATCTACCAATAAATCAGCTTCGCTAAATGGTGTGATTCTTGGAATAAAACCTAGGGAATATGAAATTAATAACGAAGTATCTGTATTAGAGGATGTTTTCAAGGTTTCATAGACTACCTCCAAGCCATTCAATGACATGGTCATAAGAAGACATTCAGCCATTAAAATCAAGCGATGCAGCGCCTTCACGCGGGGGTTTCCCCCACTCGCGCTTTGCATCAAGACAAGGTTGGGAGTAAACAAAGCTACTTTTAAACTATACTCTTCCAGACTTATGTTGCCATTTACTAACGTTTTAGGTCACAGGGACTCTAATTGGTTTTCCTACGTCGCTTATGGGTTAGGGATTCGGTCAGTGCTACCGATTCCAGAGTTTGTGCCCGCAGAGGATAAGAGCGATGTCACTATCACTATCGATCAGGTGTGTTCTGTGTTTGACTATGTACCCCAGGAGGTAATCGAGCAGCCCTTAGCACTTCAAGTAGAAAGGGACGAAGCGGTCGTCTATGTCAAGGAGGCAGGTGTGTTTTTGGTGCAAGGGGGATGCAAGATTGTCGTCATTCCAGCACCGGATGTGGATGAGTTAAAGCTGCGACTGGCCTTGGTGGGTACGGTAATGGCAATTTTGCTGCAACAGCGGAGCCCGTTAGTACTTCATGCTAGTGCAGTAGAAATTGATGGGAAAGCTATTTTATTCTTGGGCAACTCTGGTGAGGGAAAGTCAACGATTGCTGCAGCATTGCA
>WTKN01000284.1 GCA_011524395.1 Moorena sp. SS36440bin_2 | reverse complement strand
TGGCTGTATCTTATGCTACATCTAGCTTTCCCCTACCTCTGTCGCCCTGCTAGCAATATAAGTAGCACAAAAAATTGCTGCTAACTTCCAACCTTCTTCTCCTAAAGGAATCATATAGTAAGCCACTACTGTGCCTAATATTGTTCCCACTGCACCAATTCCATAGGCAATTAAAGTACGTCCAGCCTCTCGCACAATCCGAAACAAATCAGCTTGGAATAGTAGTAAAGGAATAGCTAATGGGACTAAATAAGACCAGACCACGCCATAGGCGGGAGCATCCGGTGGAATAATCCTAAGATTGGATAGGATAAACGTTACCAAAATAGTCACAACAGCCCCAGATAGTTTAGCTCCCCAAGGAGTAAGTTCTGCCCAGAATCCAATTGTTGCTGCTGACAGCAACACAGCCCATAGAGCGAAATCTTGATTAGGATTTATAAGAGAGGTTGCCATGTTTTTTAGGAATAGACTTCTTCTAGAAGTCGGGAACAGCGGATCACCGGAACAGTAGACAACAATCATCCAGGGTTGGCAAATAGATTGTCAAGAGTTTGACTATCTTCGTCTAGGTCAGCTTCAGTGTAAGGAAGGTAAGCTTTTTCCTCCTTGAGGAATTGGTAGGTTTCCCAGCGAGAATAAAAGTTAAGGATTCTGCGGACTTGGGCAGTGCCAAGGCGACCTTGACCAAAAAGATGGGTTTCAAGCCCCGTCCTTCTAGGAGACGCGCGCCTTAGAATAGTGGAGCCTTTATGGGGGACTGGCTATGATAAAAATGGTAAAAACTTATTAAATAAGGCTCCACTATTCTTACGGTAACTTGGCCTTTGGCCACGCTACGCGAACGACGGCTTTCAAATAATCTGTTATTATCAAACAGTCGCCTAACACAGACAGGATTCGTCGGTACTGTCATAACTCCACGAGCGTTTTGCGATGTTAGCACCTGAGGCGCGAAAAACCTCATTAAAAACGTATGGATCCTAATAGATACCGAAAACCAGTAAAGCAAACCTTAAAGATTAAAAAGTACCGTGGGGTTAGAAGTTACCGTAAGAAGAGTGGAGCCTTAGACCAGGAAACATATTTGATTGTGGGGGGTCACGAGCGCTCCCTAATTTTTTTGGTGAAGGGCTGGCTTAACCCCTTATTATCTCTAGTTTACAGCTTTATTGTCACCCCTTGAGCTTCCCGATTCCCAATTCCCGATTCCCTGTCAATAATTTCAGGCTCCCACTTGGGAAATCAGATAAGCGCCGGATAGGGCTGCTACTGTGGCGAGAATGGTAATCCAAATGGGATAGTAGCTGCGAATTACTTTATCTCCTTCGATACTGATGGTTTCAATATCAATCCAGGGATTAACACCCCGGCGAAACCAACCAGTGACAATCACGGTCTGGTTAACTAAATTACTAACACGGGTGGGTTGAGGAAGGATATTACCTAGTGGTCCGAGATAGGAACAGTAATTTAGTCTGACTAAACCTGTAGAGGTTTGTAATATTAAATCTTGTCCGAGCCAATTGCGTAATCCCGAACGTCCTAATAGTTTTCCGCTTAAGAGAACAGGACGACTATCGGGAGGTAGAGTAGCGTTAGTGGCGAAATAATCTCCTAAGTCGGGGTCAGTACCGATATTAGTAGGTTTGAGGTCGGGAAAGTAATTATTAATCCAGAGAAAGACACTGATACTAAAGGCAATTAAGATACAAGCATCGATAAAGGAATTGGCATTATGTAGCCAAATTAGCTGCCAAATGTCGAGCATGTCAGATAGTTTACCAATTATCCAAAGTATCCCTCTTAGGGCTGCGCCCATAATTACACCAAAAATTAGGGTACTTTGTAGCAGGGGTAAGGCTTTGTAACTGTTGCTGAGTTTAGAGAAAAATTCAGCTCGATTGCGACTGGCAGGAATTAAAGCGGGTAACTCTAGTTCGGCATGAAGCTTGAGAAAGTGGGCATAGCGCTTAGGTAAATGTAACCGTTCTCCCAGTAGGGGATGGGCAGAGTTAATGATTAACCAGTAGCGGTAGGGATTAGTACAGTCCCATTTCAAGATGTCTTCAAAGGGGGTGGTGGGGGAAAAACTGCCGATAACCATGGCTTGCTGATAACCGACGGGGAGTAAGACATCAAAGCTTTCTAATAGCCCACTGGTTTGGCCAGAAATTTGGATGTCTTCGCTTATCCCTAGGGCAATTTTTAGTAAGGCGCGGGTCAAGCCATTGGGATTACCAGTGATTGAGATGGCGATGCGATCGCTATAGTAAACCCTAGCTCTAGATAACCATAACAGCGGTAAGCTCAATACCCAGTAAATGCTGTAACTGAGGGAAGCAACAGTACCACTAATTCCTAAAAGGATTGCGCTTAACCATCCCCTAGCACCAGGTAATTTAACTAGCAGTAATTCCTTTAGCTTCTCTGCCCACTGAGGGATTTGCCAATAGATAGTGTAAGGGATTTGAATAATTAGTAACCCTAGGGACATCAACATGAAATCCCGATTGATAATATGTCCTAGCTGACCAGCGTAGATGTTGGCAATTTCATCATCTTTGAGCTGGTCTAATAATCCCTGACTAACTACAATGCGAGCAGTGCGAGGTAAGTTACCATAGGTCAGGGCTAAGGTGGCGTCTGTGGGTAAGACTTTTAAGCTGGGTAAGGGCAGACGTCGTTTGCGGCAAACTTTTTGGATGACTTTCGCGGATTCTGGATGGCGGGAAGCTAGTTGAGTTAGGGATAGGGGTTCAAGACCATGAAACTGTTTTAGCAATCCATCCATTAACCAAGGCGATAGGATAAATAGGATTGCTAAGGTAATTTCTAGGGCTAGAGTTGGGTCACGGTATAACAATTGGAAGGGTCGGAACCACGGTAACTCTACCAAGATGGAATTGATGGTTTCCATGGCGAATTCCACTAGAACCCGCAGTAGCCAGAAAAATGCGATCGCAACCGTGATTGCTACTAACCACAACCGTTCCATCTTGGGAGATTTCAGGGGATGCCAATGCTGGGCTCGTCCACAGTTGCGCCATCGAGGACGAGGAGTGTAGAGGGTGGGAATATCCGGGGGAGAGTAGGGAACTGGTAATAGGGAAGAAGATGAAGCAGTCTGGTTTGGTTTACGGCTCAGTTTCAGTGGGCTAGACGCCTGATCCTCTAGGGGGGTAAACCCTGTGCCATCAGTAGGGGACTTAGCAGCAACAGGATACTTGGTAATTAACTCAGCCTCAGTTTTAGCTGCCCATTCCTGTATCTGGGGGTCAGGGTGTTCCCTCAGGTGTTGGCAAAGTGCGATCGCTTTTTCTGGCTGACCATGCTTAGGATATGCCTGCACTAGGGATTGAGAGGCTTCCGTCACAATGGAGTCATCCAACTCCATCTCACAGACACCTTCTAAGTGTGCGATCGCATCCTGGTAATTGCCCTGTTTGAGAGCTTCTAGACCAGCTGCCAGAGTTGGATTAGGAATAGATGCCATGAGGTTTCTAGTGTTTGTCCCTATCTTCCTCTAAGATACCCTCGGGCTAAGGATTTGATCTCGCCTCAGTTCGATGTAATGAATTCACAGGTGTTGAGAAGTAGGCACGATTCAGAATTCAGTAATAATATAGCGTTTATAAATAGGTCATACAAACTTACGCTAATTTAGCCTACATCAAAAAATCCTCGAATCTCTTTCCTAGTCTTAGCTGGTCCTTTATCCGAAGTTTCCTTGAGCCATCATCTTTTGTTTACATCTCATTTAAAACCCTAATAGCCCCATTGATTAGGGTGTATCCTAAGAATTGGTGCTGCTGAAATTAAGGATTCAATGATTGAAAGCATCAGCCTCTACATCAGCCTCTAGATTCGCCCCGGTGCTGCCCCAATTCTGGGGAACTTTGAGAGTTTTTTTCCAAAAAAACGTGGGGTTCTAGAAGAGCTTAATTATACCATCATTAAGCAACGCTTGAGAATGAGCTGTTGCTGTAACCAAAGGTTTATTCAGGGTGAAAAACTCATTTGAAAGTTGTTAGGTTGGGACAACAACGTTATTCATTAGTAAATTAACGGGTAGATAAGTTACCTTAATTGAGCCAATTCAGTGTGATCTACTCATTTGAAAGTTGTGATGAAGCGAATGCATAACTCCAAGGGCTAGATAAGTTACCCCGATTGATACCATTTAATTTTAAGGACATCATGCCATGACTTCAGAAAATCCAATCCCGCCACAGTTAGGTGATATGCCAAACCCAGAAATTCAGTCCACGGATAAAAATCCGTCTACTGAAGCACTAGTGCAAGAAGGTGTTAACCGCATCGTCACCGAGATTGTTGATTCAGCGCTAACACGGATTAGCGACCAGCAAGAGCGGCAACTAGTGCGCGATGGTATTGCTGATCTCCTCGGTAACACACTCCAGGAATTGGTTGAGGAAAAACTGAATCAGCAGCAATCTCAGATATCCATGGTTGGAGGCATGGCTATCGGTGATGCTGTTAATACCGGTATTAATGCCGCCAAGCAAGTACAAGACCTAGGCTTTGTGGAGTTTACTGCTGGCTTAATTAACGGCACTTTCGATGCTATTATCGCTGCGACAATCAGACAGATCGAAGCCTATGCTGAGCTGGTTGCTAACCTAGCTAAAACCCTCAAGCAGTTCGAGGCTGAGAATGTCTCTGATGCGGAGATTAACGCACACCTTAATGAAAACTACCCGGATGGAAATGGCGGCACTGTTGTACGGGCGAACTATATATTTCCAAACACACCTACAGACCAAAACACCGGCAATCCTGGCAAGGCTGGTGTTACTAAATTAAAGGAGGTAGCAAGAGCATTAGAAGCAGAAACGGTCAATCTGGAACAACCCCTTAAACTCACTATCACACCAGAGCAGAAGAATTCTTTCACAGTTGCTCAAGTCCAACTAATTCATCGGAAACTCTCTGAGTCACTGGCACAAAGCTTGATTGATCATCTCCGGGAGATGGCACGGCAGGGTATGGCACGGATTGTGATCACCGATGGTGAAATCTTTTCTAAACTTACCTTTAACGTTACTGCTACCGAAACAGAAACTAGACGAAAAAGCGAGTACGACCGTTTACAAGCTGGCGCTTATCTCCGAGCCAGTGCTAGGTGGGGATGGGGTCGCGCTTCTGTTGGAGCGAACTTCAACAAACTAAAAGTCAAAGCAACCAATGAAAGTTCATTTGATAACGTCACCATGAGTACTGAAATCATTGGTCAGGTTAAAATTCGCTTCCGCACCGAGACCTTCCCAATCCTAGAATCGAACGCATAACTTGATTACCTAATTACTTAAGTATCGCAGCGGGATGATTGTTGCGATAGGGTAGCGCCCAGGGAATAGGAAAAGAAAGAGGAGTTTGAAGATATTTTCTCCCTACTCCCTGCTCCCTACTCCCTGCTCTTTGCTCCCTTATTAAGTAACCTCAATCATCCCCTATCTATCATTACCTATGGCTGATATCACACTAGGCAAATTGATTGCCCTGATCCTTGAAGAAGTATCTGACACCCTCGACCAGAAAAGTTCAGACAGCACTACAGAACAGAATTTAGAGGTTACAGATGTTTATTTTGATATTCCAGCACATTTATACCTGCAAACCGATGGGCAATTGTTAAGTCAAAAGGAAACCACATCACGAGTAATGATTAGTTTACCTTCAACCATAGAAACTCCCCCTGTCGGTAAACTAGGTCGCATCCGCATGACTATTGCTGCTGAAAAATCACGATAAGACTACCCCATCCGAAGTGGAACATTTTTGCTAGTAAACTACTATGACTAATGAGGAATCATTAACAGCCAGCAACGGCAATACACAAGGTAATATAGACAGCAATAAAGACGAAAACACGGAATGGCAGCTAGCGGAGATGGTTGATGCGATCGCTGCTGAAATTGACCGTGCTGAAGATACCCTTTCTTTGAAATCTTATGCCCGTGGCAAGTCCATGGCGATTAAACAGCTTAAACTGGACATAGAAGTTAAGCTGCGCCGTACCTCTGACGGGCAAATCTTATTTCGGACTACAGACCCTGGGGAAAATAGCGCTACTATTATCAAACTGGATTTTGCCCAAGTCCTAGAAAGCCAGTTACAAGGGGTGCGTAAGCAACTGGATCAACCGGTCAGCACCAGACCCCTGGCTACTTTACCTAGTATTACCGAAGCTGAGATCAAAAAATTAAATGGCATTGGGATTTACTCAGTTAATGACCTTGAAGGCTACACCCAAACAGCGGCAATGGTAGCTGAACTTAGCCGCAAAACTGGAATTGCTGATTCACGGATTCGGATATGGCGACAGCTACCCTTATTGAGTGAGGTGAAACCAGCGAAAGGACTACCCGGAAGCCAGGTTGTGATTGAGGGAGATAATTTTGGCAATCGCGATCCTAATGCTGCAGTTATGTTCCAAGGTCAACCAGCAGAGATTCTTGAGTGGAGCAAGTCCCGTTTAATAGTTACCATGCCCGAAGTAATAGGCTCTGGTGTCTTGTTTGTAGTTATCGATGGTCAAGCCACCAATCTGCTGTCTTGGGAAGCAATTACCGTTGATTTACGAGTTCGCAATATTACTATCACACCAGATCAACCCTTAGCAGGAGAGCTGATTACCATTGAAGCTGATCTGATCAATCAAGGGAATAGTTCTTCTGATGCCTTCGAGGTACAGTGGACAGTGGATAACAAGCCCCAGCCAATCCAATCCCACGGTCCCTTGCAGCCCAATCAGCGATCGCAAGACAGTAGTATCCGTCGCCAGCTCAGACTCGAAGCTGGTTCCCACACCATCCGCTTCACTGCTGATCCCAACCACAAGCATTTAGACCTCAACCGAGCTAACAGCACCTTTACCAGAAAGATTGAGGTTAAAGGTCTAAACCAACTAACCATTGCTGATTTTCGTGAGATCAATACCCTTGACCCACTAGTTAATATCAACTACTCTTCAGCGGATATAAACTACGCTCCAGGGGATGTGTTGAGCCTAGTCTTCCGTGGTTTGGGTCGTCTTGATCCAAAAACAGGAGCTTTTGTAACGGATATTGCCACTCGTTGGTGGTGGACTGAAAATAAGGACAATAATACTCGAATAATTTATTTTGAGCTCTCTGAAGACGTGAGTTTCCATGACGGAAAACCCCTTACTGTAGCTGACGTGGAGTTTACCTATCAGGTATATAATAAAAAGCTTAACTCAATCCCAAATACGCGGGTAATAAACATAATCAGAGATATCAATGTCGTTAATGATCGGATAATCAGCTTTGAAGTACTGTGGCCTTTTCTCAAAGAAGAAGAACGCAAAGACGATAATTCTGATCAAGTTGATATTGAGAAAGATGATAGCATTACGCCCATTGACCGGGAGCAGATTCAGGCTCTAGAGAGGATTGATCAGATTGTTGAGCAACCAACCTCCCGAGCCATTGAGTCTGATCAGATTGAGTCTATCGAAATCGTTGACCAACCACGCCCCCGCCCCATCGACATTATTGAGTCTCCACTACCACCCTACATTGCTTCTCTGATGACTATCGGTATAGTACCGCGCCACGCTTACAATCAAAAAAGCTTTCAGCTTAAGCCCATTGGCAGTGGACCTTTCCAGGTTGAAACATTTAACTCAGGTAAAGAAATTGTACTCAATGCCTTTCCAAACTATGTAAAAGGTGCGCCACGATTGGATCGTATTGTTATTTCTATCCTAGGGCAGCTTGATGTAGTCACAGAAGTGGTAATTACTCAAAAGTATAATGCTGCGGTGCTACCATATACTGAGAAACTCTATAGCCAGTTTAATAACAGAAAAGATTGGACTGTAATCCCAACTCCCCTCAACAAACCGGAGCTACTTCACCTACAATCTTCTAGTCTTCAGGAGCGATTACCCAACGATTTCGATACTAACTGGAATGCCCATCTTTGGTACTTCTCTAGGGGAATAGCATTATAATGATTATGGTATTGTAGCGGTTTGGTATGGGTTTTTATAAGGGAATAGCAATACAGTTGCTCATAGGGATAGGTGGGCAAAGTTCTATTATCTAGAATACTCACCCATAACCAAAATATTTTTGCCCACCCTACAATGGGGCAGGGCTGTTTCATTTTCCCCGAATAAATTGTCTTTTTCTACGGGTGAAAGGG
>WTKN01000228.1 GCA_011524395.1 Moorena sp. SS36440bin_2 | reverse complement strand
ATTCCCGATTCCCGATTCCCGATTCCCGATTCCCCACTCCCGATTCCCGATTCCCCACTCCCGATTCCCTAGATCAAAAAGCCCAACAACTCTATGAAACAGGTCAATACCAAAAGGCTATCCCATTGTTGGAGCAAATTATTAGTAACTACAGCGATAGTGGGGATATTATTGGTGAGATTAACGCCTTGGTAAATCTAGCGTTAGTTTATCAACGTTTGGGAGACTGGGCACAAGCTAAACAGACAATAGCCGAGAGTTTTACCCAACTCTCACAACTGCCATTAACCAAGGAACGTCAACAATTACAAGCCCAAATTCTGTCAGTCCAAGGACAAGTATACTTATCACTAGGTCAAGGGGAAAAAGCCTTATCCACTTGGCAGCAAACTAGTGCTATCTACCAAGATATCGGAGACTTAACTAGATTAACGGAAAGTCAGATTTACCAAGTGCAAGCCTTACGAATATTAGGGTTGTATAATCAAGCCACTAAAACCTTAACTCAAATCCAGGAAAGTATCCAAGATCAACCTGATAGCGCTCTCAAAAGTAAAGCCCTTCAATACCTAGGTGATGTCCTCAGGAGAGTGGGAAAATTCCAAGACTCTCAAGAAATTTTACAACAAAGTTTAGCCATAGCCGAAAACTTACCAAATCAGACTTTGATTGCTGAAAATATCCTCAGTTTGGGGGATACAGCTAGATTAAAAGGAGACACAGAAGAGGCAATAGAGTTCTATCAACGGGTTGTAAAGGAATCTCCCTTAGCAGATATTAAAATTCAGGGACAATTAAATCAACTGAGTGTATTGATAGCTACAGAAGAGTGGTCACGAGCCAGAGGGTTATTGCCAGCGATAGACAAGACCTTAAGGACATTATCTCCCACTCAAAGAGCCATAAAGGCGAGAATTAAACTAGCCAAAACCCTGTTAAAATCTGAAAATACACAACTAAAAACTCCCAAAGCCCTGGCTAATTATCTGGCTGATGCTATTAAGTTGGCTAGGAATTTAGGAGATAAACGAGCGGAAGCAGAGGCCATTGGTAACTTGGGAACCTTATACGAATACAATCAACGTCTTGATGAAGCCCAAGACTTGACCGAAAAAGCGTTACTAATTGCCCAAGAAATCCAGGCTCCGGATTTAGCCTATCAATGGCAATGGCAACTAGGCAGAATCCTTAGCCTAAAACAGGATAAAAAAAACGCGATTGCGGCCTATGCTCAATCGGTGCAAACCCTCCAATCGATCCGTAGCGACCTAGTCGCGATTAGTGGTGATATTCAGTTTGGGTTTCGAGAAAGCGTCGAACCAGTCTACCGAGAATTAGTAGGACTACTCCTAGAACCCAATGCATCTCAAGAAAACCTCAAACAAGCACGAGATGTAATTGAATCCCTACAACTAGCAGAACTAGACAACTTTTTTCGAGATGCCTGTTTAGATGCTAAACCCGTTAATATCGATGAAATAGATCCTAACGCCGCTATCTTTTATAGCATTATCTTGCGAGACCGCCTGGAAGTAATTGTCACCTTGCCCGGACAACCTCTGCGCCAGATCACTACTAACTTACCCAAAACAGAAATAGAAGAACAAATCGCTTCAGTAAAGAGAAATATTACTAGGTTTTGGCGAAGTCTGAGAAAGGAAAACTTACAAACAATGCACGACTGGTTAATCACCCCCATTGAAGCGGAACTAGCCAACAGTAACATCCGCACTTTAGTATTTATTCCGGACGGGGCTTTCCGCAATCTTCCTATGTCCGTACTTTATGACGGAGAAAACTATTTGACCGAGAAATATAATATTGCAGTAGCACCTAGTTTACAATTAATCGACTCTCAAAGCAATGTCAGAAAAAACGTTTCCGTTCTGGCTGCTGGAGTCACGGAAACTCGTCCCCATCGTCCCAATTTCGGATCACTTCCTGGGGTGAAGGAAGAATTAGAGAATATCATAGCTCAAATTCCCTCATTGATTCTACTCAATGAATCCTTTACTGAATCCAACTTCAATACAGAAGTTAATACCTCTGGTTACGAAATCGTTCATCTGGCCACCCATGGTGAATTTAGTTCAGTAGCGGAAGAAACCTTTCTGCTGACCTGGGATGATGTGATCAATCTCAATGAATTAAATCGTCTAATCAGAGCGGATCAAAAGCAAAAAAATCCCATTGAATTACTCGTCCTTAGTGCTTGTCAGACAGCGGCAGGAGACTCCCGAGCCGCTTTGGGCTTGGCTGGTGTTGCCGTGCGTGGGGGGGCACGCAGTACCATGGCCAGTCTCTGGAATGCGGACGATCTAGGCACTGCAGAGTTAATGACTCGCTTCTACGAGAAGTTAGCCACAGGCCAGGTTACCAAGGCTGAAGCTCTGCGTCTTGCTCAACTGGAGCTGTTGCAGACTGAGGAATTTAATCACCCCTATTACTGGTCGGCTTTTATTTTGCTGGGAAATTGGTTGTGAAAATTAGGGGGTAGGGAGTAGGGAGTAGGGAGTAGGGAGTAGGGAATCGGGAATCGGGAATCGGGAATCGGGAATCGGGAGTCGGGACTAGTTATGATATATCGATAGACAAAAGTACTAATCGGTGGTAGTTATGCCACAAGATTAATCTTGCTCTAGAATTTCAGGGGTAAAAGGACAATCCTGGGGGAAGCAAGTAGATGGATAATCCTTGCTAACGACCTTGAGTGGATATCTATAGCAATCCAAAAATACCGATTCAAGATAAGGTTTGAGACTAGGAGATTCAGACAACAAAAGATTAATCTGTTCTCTTTGCTCATTAATCGTTTTTTCCCAACCTCGATAATCAGGCTCTGAATTCACATACTGCCTTTTAAGCAAGTGTTCCATCAAAACCTTAAGTCTGCTCTGAATCTCTCGTTTATCGGATCGTCCCAAGGTTGCTATTTCCTCAATTAAATTTTCTATATCCAACTCATCAAAGTTTCTTGTTTTAAGTTGCTTACAAGTTAGATCAGTCCAAAGAAAAAAATCCTGATTATACAAGTCACTATTACTCATGGCTTATACTACCGATCCTTCATACTGACTATAAGTATATCACGTTAAAAAATGCTTTTGAATTTATTACTAATAGTAACTACTTTATAGGGCTTTTCATAGTTATGAGGTACAGAGAATTTGGAGAGGGATACTTACCCCACTTACAACACTTACCACGCTCCCTGCTCCCTGCTCCCTGCTCCCTGCTCTCTGCTCCCTGCTCCCTGCTCCCTGCTCCCTGCTCCCTGCTCCCTGCTCCCTAAAAAAAATTACAATAAACATTTAATTATAGCATATTTTTTAAATTTATGTGCTACAATAAAAGTGTGGACAAAATAAAATCCACGGGGAGAGCAAGCCTTAGAGTTTTCGTCAAGCTGGAAGGCTGGCTCTTGCTTCCCCTTACAGGAGATAACTTAATTTTATTAAAAAGCCTAACACTGAAAACTCCGCCTCTTTAGAGCGCAGATGAAAGCATTCAGCTTGTAGGGTGGGCAAAAAGCGATGCAGCGCGGTCTTGGGGAGGCAGCGCGGTCTTGGGGGTTTACCCCACTCGCGCAAAGCATGGCTGACACAGTTTGGTTGTTTTGATTGGTCACTAAATGATCACTTTGCCCACCCTACTTAACTAAAAAATGCACCTCACCCAATTGAAAACTGCCATATTGGCCTAATAAAATTAACAGCATAAAACGGGATTTTATGAAATAATCATATCAATTCGGTAGCTCATTTTTATTAACATGAAACCTTGGTTTTACGGACTTGTGCAAGCAAGTACCTTTGTTCTGTGTTCTTTAGTGGGTATAACTACAGCATTAGGACAAATCACTCCAGATAATACCCTGGATAATGAAAGGTCTGTAGTAACTCCCAATGTCAATGTTAGAGATGATATAGCCGATTTAATTGAAGGTGGGGCGATTAGAGAAAGTAATTTATTTCACAGCTTTTCGGATTTCAATGTGGCGGAATTTGGGCGAGTTTATTTTGGCTTACCTGCTGGAATTGAGAACATCCTGAGTCGGGTAACCGGAACAAATGTTTCCAATATTTTGGGCACTCTGGGAGTATTGGGAAATGCTAATTTATTTCTGATAAATCCCAACGGTATTGTATTCGGTCCTAATAGCAGACTGGATGTGGGAGGATCATTTTTTGGGAGTACTGCTGATAGTGTGGTGTTTGACGATGGTTTTCAATTCAGCGCCACCAACCCAGATGCTCCACCTCTGTTAACGATTAAGGGGCCTCTTGGTTTGCAATATGGAGAAAACTCAGGCAGTATTAGGGCACAAGGAATTAGTGGTAGCCAGAGTTCGCTTCAAGGACTAGGGCTAAGAGTGCAACCTGGTAAAACCTTAGCTCTTGTAGGAAGCGATATTACCTTAGAAGGATTTTTTCTAGAAGCACGAGGTGGACGGATTGAACTGGGTAGTGTTGCTGGTCCAGGTATGGTAAGTTTGACACCAAAAGGGAAAGGTTGGGTTTTGGGATACGAAGGTATTGAGAACTTTCGGGATATCGGAATACTGAGGTCTTTTATCAATACCAGCGTTGAAGAAGAAAATGACCTGGCTGCCCTTGAGAGTGACGGCGCAATTTCCATCCGGGGTTCACAGTTAGATATTGGTGGAACCTCTATCGTTAGAGCAAGCACATTCACCTCATTACCCGGTGGAGATATAACCATCGATGTTCGTCAGTTGACGCTTAGGGATGGAGCAAACCTATCAAGTGACGCTTTTGAACAGGGAAAGGCAGGCAACGTGACTGTGAATGCTTCTGAGTCTGTGAAAGTGATTGATGGGTTGATTGAATTTCGATTTCCTAGCACCCTCTCTGCTTCAACTTTCGGTGCGGGAGATGGGGGAGACATTGTGATTAACACTGACTTTTTTTTGCTCCAGAATGGAGGACAAGTTACTACATTGACTTTTAGTGAAGGAGACGCAGGAAGCTTGAGTGTGAATGCCTCTGAAGTTCAAGTAATTGGTACTGAGTTTCGCAGCGGCTTATCTACTCAAGCTAATCGGCGAGCAACAGGAAATGCCGGAGAGTTGTTGAAAATTACCACTGACAAGTTAATAATTTCTGATGGAGCACGAGTTAGTGCTCAAAGCTTTGAACAGGACAGTTCAGCAGGCACGGTAGAGATTAATGCCAACTCCATCTTCCTAAACAACGATGGCAGGATCTCAGCAGAAACAGCAGGAAAAGAAGGCAATATTATCCTAGAAGCTCGTGACATCCGACTCCTAAACGAAAGCTTGATTATAACTGACGCTGAGAATACTACAACTGGGGGCAATATAAACATTAAGACTGATACCCTAGTCGGTCTGGGAAATAGCGACATCACCGCTAATGCTCAACTTGGCCGAGGAGGTAGTGTTACCATTAATGCCAAAGGCATCTTTGGTTTAGAATTTCGAGACCGTCTAACTCCAGACAATGACATCACTGCCACGTCTGAGCTTGGCCCATCTTTCAGCGGTGAAGTAATCCTTAACACCCCAGACGTAGACCCCACCTCAGGCTTAACCGAATTGCCAGGAAGCCCGGTAGATGCAGAAGCGATCCTGGCCAATGACCTTTGTGGCTTTGAGAATAATCAGATTGCTGGCGGGAGTTCCTTTTTCATTACCGGAAAAGGGGGTTTACCAGCTAGTGCAAACGATTCGGTGATTAATACTGACAGAACAGTGGGCTGGCAAACTCGTCCTAGGTTAGCCAGCACTAGTAGACAAGCATTACAGCAGCAACCTAATGTGATACAGCCTCAACCTCCCCAGGAAAAAAAAGTAATTATCGAAGCCCAAGGCTGGGTTAGAGCAAAGGATGGCACAATTATTCTGACGGCTCATCCCTTTAGGGGTACTCCTGTTGATCAGATATTGCCCAATCTTGATTGCCATTCGGGAGGAGGGAGTAGGGAGTAGGGAGATGGGGAGATAGGGAGATGGGGAGATGGGAATCGGGAATCGGGAATCGGGAATCGGGAATCGGGAATTGGTGGAACTGGCATCTTGGCAGTATCCTGCCTTGGGAACAAGAAAAGTTGCACCTGGCTGATAAGAAACGATCAGCCAGAGTTCAATGCAACTATCAACTCACAAACTACAATAATAACAAAAACTGAGATAAACACTGATCTATTTTGGATCTAGCTAGTGATAGGGTGGCAGAAGATTTGACTTCTGACTTATAACTTCTGACTTGCCCGTAGCGCTATATCACTTGCTGCCAAGCACAGGTTTAAGAGCGCAAAGGATCCGGGCGCAAGGGAAGCGCCCGTAGAATTGATTGATTTGACCATGATGATCAAAAGTGCTATGGTTTATTCCACTACTCGAATCAATCCACGGTTCAAACCGTCATGAATCTCTTGGACTAGGATTTGCTCTTCTAGTGAAAGTGATGCCTTGGCTAGTAAAGCTGACATAAAGAGCTGTTGGTCAATGCGGGTAATTTGGCGCATATGAATAATACGCTTAGCTATGTGCTGCACCGGAAATTTGGGGAAGATCACTTGAGAGGGTTTCATTGGGTCCACATAATCTCTGTAATTTTAACTATCGGCAATTTTGAAGAGATATTCTGTGAGAGAGAGTCCTAGCTAGTAGTGATTCGAGCTCAGGATGTGTTGTGATGCGATCGCGGTTAACCTGTGATCTGAGTTACAACGATGGCAAACTAGTCGCCGATCAGCGTTGACGGTGGTGATATACAGCATGTTGATTTTAGGAGAAGAGAACTACAGGAGGAAGAAAGCAGCAAATTAGAAAAGGAATAAATACTAATATAGTCCAATACTTGGATGCCTGAAACTGTTTAAAAGTTAACAGTTTGGTATCTGAGAGGTTTATAGTTGTGGTTGGCACTGATGGTTGAACCGCCAACGCTGTCATAATTTGTTTACCCAAAACCCGTCCTAATCGTGGTGGTACAGCATTACCCACCTGTCGAAATCCATGCCATTTGGTCTGGTGGAAGCGAAACCAATCTGGAAATGAGTGCAGTCTAGCGGCCTCTCGCACGGAGATCACCCGTGGGTAATCAGGATGAATGGGGCGAGGAGAGGTATAGCGACCGTTTTTATAACCAGTACCTGCTCTGAGAGTATGGCATGGTTTATCCCAGTGTAAGCGTCGTAAGCGACTGGTAGTTTCTACCTCCCCCATGGCTGTGTTTCTAAACCGCTCAATAGAGGTTTCCGTGTGCTGGGTTTGCAGGGAACTGGTCAATAGTTGAGGATTCCACTGGCGGGGATAGGCAAAGTTACCAGGATCGGTGATCACATTCCGTAACTTTTCCACATAGGGCATGGCTAAGGCTTGGAGCAGGTCTAGCTGTTTTGGTGTTAGTTCAACACAATCGCTTTTCTGGAGTTCAGGAAAATCATCTAAGTTAGGCAAGTCTGCGATCGCATCCTTAACAGTTACCCATTGGTCAGAGCGTAGTTCTGAGTCAGGATAAACCACTGGTGTCTCCCCAAGCCTAGAACCCAGTAAAAACAACCGCCGCCGTTTTTGAGGCACGCCAAAATCTGCTGCATTCAAGACCTTGACTGGCTCAGTTATGGTGTAGCCAGCTGCTTTAAAGTCACTGATTAGCTGCTCGAACAGGTCTTGGTACTTGTTCTGAGCTAAGCCTGGAACATTCTCCATCACAAAATAGCGTGGTTGGAGTTCTTTGACCAAACGGCAGAACTCAAAAACTAAATTATTGCGTGCATCATCTACTTGACGCTTACCGATCAAGGAAAATCCCTGGCAAGGGGGTCCACCAATGACTAGATCAATGACTAGATCAATGGTAGAAACCTCCGATGAAACCTCTCTACAGTCTTGGTTTTGCCCCCTTTGAGTTGCCCACTCCCTCAGGGCTTTCTGAATGTCTTGACCAGACAGGCTAGCAATGTCGGTACATAAAACCTTGGTTTGAGGGGAATTGAAGCCATGCACTGCCCCATGAATTGGGTCTTGTTCAACGGCGAGGGCAACATCAAACCCCGCCTGCTCAATCCCTAGGGAGAAACCACCAGCACCAGCAAATAAATCAACGGCTAAGGGTCGATGAGGGAAATTGGCCATGCCGTTTATGGTAATCTAATTTTATTGCGCTGCACGCTTCGGAACAGGGAACAGGGAACATGGAACAGCGATGCAGCGCGGTCTTGGGGAGGCAGTGCGGTCTTGGGGGTTCCCCC
>WTKN01000313.1 GCA_011524395.1 Moorena sp. SS36440bin_2 | reverse complement strand
ACAGCAACAGATGGATTTGTTGATTGAGACGCTGACTAATGATTCGGATTTTTAACCTCAGGGGGTGACAAGCGCTCTTTAAAATCTTACAGGGGTTAGGTTTTAGGGGTTAGGTGAAGCGGGAAGATTGCCCAAGCGGGATGGCTTGATTAAAACTATCATTGACGAAGTATGGTAAGAATTGCTTCAATTGCTGGCAAATACAAATGACTCAGATGCGCTCATTTTACCCAAAACCTAAAAGCTAAAACCTAACACCTATCTAGGTTTTAGCTTTGTTGTCACCCCGTGATATTTTTAACAGTAATTAGCCCATCCCTTGAATACCAACATGTCCAGCAAAGGCATACCAATCTTCACTAAAGCCCTTGAATTCTAGATCTTTGAGGCTAAATTTTATGTGATTCTCTTCCAGCGTAAACTTAACCGTATTATTAGCATCAGGTTGATCTGTCATAATCACCAAATCAGTGCCTGCTGGAATTGCCTGCTTTGATGCTTCATTCAACATATTAGATTGAATAGGAGCTCGCTTAATTACCGTATCTTGATTAAATAAAAGGTTAAGTAAAACGGGTTGATTGACTAAGGTATTCTGATAAATAGGAATGGTTAACGCCGTCTGATCCTCTTGTTTAGACACTACATTACTAACCGTTTCTACCGGTTGCAGACTTTCCATCATAATTGCTACATGGTCTTCAAAGGCATACCAATCACCACTGAACCCCTTAAATGCAATATCTTTTAAACCCAGTTTAAGGTGATTGCCAGATTCCTGACCATAATAGCGAAGTACTAATATAGTACCTGCTGGTATCATCTGACGTTTATTATCAGGCAATTGCGACGATTGAATCGGCTCTTGCTTGAGATAGCTATCTTGCTTAAACAGAATTCTTAATACATTTGCCATGACACAATACCAGTTTTTAAGTGGGTAAGGTACAAATCAACTAATACTACCCCGTTTACGAGCTTCCTTATAGGATATTCCCACATTCTTGACACCTGCCCGAATCATTTGTTGTTCAAGCAAAGCAAAGAAGCGATTCCGGTCACCGGCCTTGATCACGGCCTGATTATGAGCTTCAGACACAGCAATGGGATAACCATATCCTTTATATACCTGCCCCAGCATTAAACTCAAGGCTTGATTGAGCAATGCGGAATTCTGGGCTACCCATTCTGGCATCTCGATCCGAGCAATTTCTGTACCCACATGGACATAACAGAAATAGATCCGGTGATGGTCGTATAATTCCAGAATCCGTGCGGAACTCTGAAATAGAGGGCTACGCTGTCCTGGTTGCAATACACTTGCCCAGAGTGTGGTATCCCGCAAGGGGTCTATCACCTGACAGGGCAACTTGTCCGTGAGATTACCACATTGGGTGATACATTTCGGTGTTTCATAGGGACAAGCTGGTAATCTCAGGAAATTAACCATTTCTACACTACGAGAAGCACTCAGGTAGCCGATCAGGGGTACATTAACAGCACGCAACTGCTCCCAAGCTGTTAGAATCGGAGGCAAGATGCGATCGCGTGCATCCCCTGGCATCCCATCAAGAAACCAGTAAATCAGGGAACCATCTACTATCGCTAAATTGGGAGTATCCCTGTGGGGAGCTGGTGGCTTCACCCAACGGCAAGCCATTTCTGCTAACATCGATACCTCGGAAATCGTGCGCCGATGCCCCATCCACTCCTCCGTGCGAATCCCCCACTGACGAGAAATATATAAGTCTTCCGGTCGGTAGAATACTTCAGGCACAGTATCCAACAGAGGGTACAGACTTTGTCCATAGTGCAACATTACCCGACCCACATTAATCACATAACAGTAGAGAATTTCGTGGTGAGACGGGGAAATTTGAGACCCATCGGTAGCGAAAACACTATGGCTTTCTGGGGGACTACTGATATCAACACAAGTATCGAGAGATTCTACCGGTGTTGCCGCCGTGAAAATCATGCGATCGCGCCATTCTTGATGAGACTTGACCAAACGCTCTTGTTGTGTTTTAGCCTTTGCCAGTAATTGTTCCGCCCGTTCTAGGCGTTGGCGAGAGGCCACCGCCTCTAGTCTCAGGTGCTGACTAATACCAGGGATTTGTCCTGCCAGTTTTGCCAGATCAAGCATGGAGAGCTCATCAGTAGATTTACCGTAGATTTACTAATTTTAAATTAGTGATCTGTAACACAGGTTTTTTGTGATCCTAAACGACTCATGAAGTGATCCTAAACAAACCTAAAAAATATACACAATTGTATACATTAGGCGGCAATAACAAACGCGATTCTATACACCAGCCTTAGATAACAAACGTGATTGTATACATCAGTTTTACATACTGACAGTATCCATGTCCGTAATTTCTAGGAGGTAAAATGTTATGAAGAATCGTAAAGTAATCATGTCGTTGTCCCTGGCATCAGCAGCAGCAGTAATTGGTGGTAACGCCCCAGCTCAAGCAGTAACATTCGACTTCAGCTATCAACCAGGGACTACCCTTGAACAAATGCTGGGGTTTGAAATGGCTGGTGAGATTTGGTCTTACTATTTAACCGATAATGTCACCGTCAAAATTCACGTGGAGATGACCGACGACTTGCCCTCAAACATCCTGGGTGGGGCACTCCCTGGTCTAGAAATAAATAAAAACTACGGCACATTTAGGCAGAAGCTCTATCAGGATATAACATCGATAGATGATCAGACTGCTTACAATAACCTGCAAGCCCATCATTATCAGGATGGCTATACTCGCTATCATGCCGTGTTTGAAAGCGGAAATCAGTGGTACAACAAAAACATTACTCTGACCAGTGCCAATGCCAAAGCCATAAATTACCACAGCAATAACTCCCTAATCGATGGCTATATCGTCATGAATGACACCTTCAATTGGAGCTATGATTACCTACGTAACGCCTCAAGCCCATCAAACGCCATAGACTTCCTTAGTGTGGGCATCCATGAAATTGGTCATATCTTGGGCTACGTCAGTGGGGTCGATTCGACCATACTCGCGGATTATGACGCTAGTTATGAGATGAACCTTGAGCGTCTGTTGCGTACTACTGCCCTGGATATGTACCGCTATAGTGACTGGAGCGAAGATCAGGACCAGATTGAGTTAGCCTATGGTATCGACGCCTTCTTTTCCATTGATGGGGGTAAAACAGCTCTGGCCTACTTTTCCGAAGGCAAGGATCCCTATTTAGGATTCGGAGGTGATGGGTATCAAGCCAGCCACTGGAAAGGTCACGGCGATGATTTGGGCATTATGAAGCCAGCCCTAGGTTGGGGAGAGAGAGCCGATATCTCACCACTGGATTTACGAGCCTTTGATGTGATTGGCTGGGACCTAAACCCCACGGTGTTCGGCTCAGATGGACTGCCCAGTCAATCCCATATGACCCTAAATCTGAATGACTTACTCAACAACGCCAAGAATACCTTAGCGGACAAAATCGCTGCCTATTTGAATGATTCTAGCATCAATGCCTCATCCATTGACTGGTATATCGCCACTAAGAACAAAACAGCAGGCTCCTGGCTAGCTGAAGACCGCATCCACGATGTAATAGACATGTACGAATCGGGCTATGGTGGCGGTAGTGGCGGTGGCAGTGGCGGTGGTGGCGGCAGTGCCAGTAGTGCTGGCAGTGCCAGTGGCGGCGGTGGCAATGACAGTGGGCAAGTATTAGGCCAGTTGGTGGAACAGGAGGGGTTTTTTAACGATTTCAATTGGTCAACCTTTAATCCTGACCAGGGAGTGGCTCAGGTGCCAGAGTCTGGGGCGACTAGTGGCTTAATTGGGTTAGGTCTGTTCGGCATTGGTGGTCTGTTCAAGGGTCGTAGCAGGTAGTGCAGCTATTTTTCTAGTCACCAGCGTTACTTGGTCTAGAGGTTTGGGAATTCTAGAGGATAGTTCTTGCCCACGACATGGTTCAGTCTCTAGGAAAGCCTCATGGTCACCACAGATTTTTGTAAATTGCCACCTAGGTCAGATCAAAACAAACCCTTAAACAAACCCTTAAATAAACCCTTCAAGCAACTCCTGACCTTGCCCATTGCCTGTTACCTAGTGGCTCAGATGCCCTTGGTCTGCTCAGCTCAGATTGTTCCAGATAATACTCTACCGAACAATTCCATTGTTACTCCTAATGGCAACATCATTGAGATTACCGGTGGTACCAGTGCCGGGGGTAATCTTTTCCATAGCTTCGAGCAGTTTTCCGTTCTGACTGGCAATACAGCCTTTTTCAACAATTCCGTCACCATTGAGAATATTATTAGCCGGGTCACTGGTGGGTCGATTTCTACTATTGATGGCTTAATTCGGGCTAACGGTAGCGCTAACTTATTTTTAATCAATCCCAATGGCATCGTGTTTGGTTCGGAGGCTTCCCTAGATATTGGTGGTTCGTTTATCGGCTCTACCGCTAACAGTATTAAATTTGCCGATGGCAGTGAATTTAGTGCGACCAATCCCCAGGAGCCTCCTCTGTTAACCATTAATATTCCCACTGGTTTACAGTATGGGTCCCAAGGCATTCCAGGGGGAATTGTGATCAACGGGCCTGGGAACAATCTGAGTCTTAATCCCACATTTGCCGTGAACACAGATAATCGACCGGTGGGGCTGGAAGTACAGCCAGGTAAAACCTTAGCCTTGGTGGGGGGTGATGTGGCTGTTGCAGGAGGAAATCTCACCACAGCCGGAGGACGGATTGAACTGGGCAGCGTCCAGGGAGAAGGGATGGTAACCCTGACCCCAACTAACTTAGGTTGGACCTTAAGCTATGAGGATGTAGGACAATTTCAGGATATTACCTTGTCCCAAGCGGCGTCGGTGAGTACCAGTGGTAATGACGGGGGTGAAATCCAGGTGCAGGGTCGGCGGGTGACCCTGACTGAGGGGTCAGCCATCTTAGCCGATACCCTGGGCAGTGGGGCTGGGGGAAGTTTGACCGTAAAGGCGACCGAGGCATTGGAAGTTATCGGTACCGCTGCCAATAATTTCTTTTTCAGCGGTTTATCTGCTGATCTGGCACCAGGGGCTACTGGGAATGGGGGTAATTTAGTCATTGACACAGAGCGCTTGCGGGTTGCTGATGGCGCTCAGATATCCAGTGGGACCTTTAGCTCAGGGAATGCTGGCACCTTGACCGTCACCGCTGCTGAGGTAGAGGTGATTGCTGGCTCCAACTCCGGTCCCAGTGGTTTGTTTGCGCTAGTAGAAGTAGGGGGTACCGGGAATGGGGGCAATTTGATCATTGACACCGAGCGCTTGCGCATGACTAATGGGGCTCAAATCTCAGTTAGTACCTTTGGCAAAGGGAATGGGGGAGATTTACGAGTTCAGGCCAAGGAGGTAGACCTGATTGGTACGGCTTTTGGCAGGTTCCCCAGTGGGTTGTTAGCAAATGTCGAAGAAGGAGCTACCGGGAATGGGGGCAATTTGACCATTGAGACTGAGAGCTTACGGCTGAGTGATGGAGCTCAAATTGCAGCTACTACCTTTGGCACAGGGGATGCAGGATCCTTGACTGTTAAGGCTCAAGATGTGCAATTGACTGGGACGTCAACCGCAGAATTAGCCAGTGGCTTATTTACAGAAGTCAGACCAAAAGCGATCGGGAATGGGGGCGACTTGACCATTGAGACTGAGAACTTGCGGTTGACTGATGGGGCTCAGATTGCAGCCACTACCTTTGGTCAAGGAAATGCTGGTTCGATCACGGTGCAGGCTACTGAGATCGAACTAATTGGTACTTCACCAGGGGGATTACTTAGTGGCGTTTTAGCCAATGTGGAACCAAAGGCGATCGGGAATGGGGGCGACTTGACCATTGAGACTGAGAACTTGCGGCTGACTGATGGAGCCCAGATCAGAGCAATTACCCGTGGTGTAGGGGATGCCGGTTCTATAGAGGTAAACGCAACAGACGTGGAATTAATTGGTACCTCACCACAGGGAGACACCAGTGGCTTATTTACAGACGTCAGAGCAGGAGCCATGGGTAATGGGGGCCAATTGACCATTAATACCGACAGCTTGCGGCTGAGTGATGGAGCCCAGATCGCAGCAATTACCAGTGGTACAGGGGATGCAGGTTCTTTAACCGTAAACGCAACAGAGGTGGAATTAATTGGTACCTCATCAGGGGGATTAGTTAGTGGCGTTTTGGCCAATGTGGAAGAAAAAGCAATTGGCAATGGGGGCAACTTGACCATTAACACCGAAAACTTGCGGCTGAGTGATGGGGCTCAGATTGCAACTACTACTTTTGCTGAAGGGGATGCGGGTTCGATCATGGTGCAGGCTACTGAGATCGAACTAATTGGTACCTCACCACAAGGAGTAGCTAGTGGCTTGTTTGGCAATGTGGAAGCAGGAGCTACCGGGAATGGGGGCAACTTGACCATTAACAGCGAGGGCTTACAGCTGAGTGATGGAGCCCAGATCGCAGCAATTACCCATGGTAAAGGAAATGCCGGTTCTATAGAGGTCAACGCAAAAGACGTGGAATTAATTGGTACCGCAACCAATTTTGCTAGCGCTATATTTGGAAATGTGGAATTAGACGCCACAGGCAATGGGGGCAACTTGACCATTAACACGGAGCGCTTGCGAATTACTGATGGGGCTAGGATTGCAACTACTACTTTTGGTATAGGGGATGCCGGTTCTATAGAGGTAAACGCAACAGACGTCGAATTAATTGGTATCTCACCACAAGGATTACCCAGTGGCTTATTTACAGATGTCACAGCAGGATCCATGGGTAATGGGGGTGGTTTGACCATTAACACCGAGGGCTTGCGAATTACTCATGGGGCTAGGATTTTAGCGACTACCTTTGGTACGGGGGATGCCGGTTCGATAAAGGTAAACGCAACAGACGTCGAATTAATTGGTACCAGAACAAATTTCGCTAGTGCTATATTTGCCAATGTGGGAGCAGGAGCCACAGGGAATGGGGGTGAGCTGTTCATTGAAACCGAACGTTTGCGCTTGGTGGATGGTGCTCAAGTGGCAACTATTACCGCAGGCTCTGGAAATGGGGGAATCTTAAGAGTTCAGGCACAGGAAATAGAACTAATTGGGACATCAGACCTAGGTGCCAGCGGATTATTGGCGAATGCGATCGCAGGTACTGGTAATGGCGGTAAATTAGAAGTCTTTACTGATCAGTTAGTTATCCGAGATGGAGCAACGATCAGTGTCAGTAACTTCCAAAGCAATAACCTCCTAGATCCAGGACTTGGGCAAGCTGGGGATATTGAGATTGTGGCAAACTCCATCGAGCTTTCCAACAGTGGATCGGACACTGCCAATGGTGGTGGTATTACCGCATCCAATTTCTCGGCGGGAGGAGGCAATATTGTAATTCGGGCTAATCAAATCACCAGTAATCGAGGGCAAATCACTGCCACCTCTGACCTTAGCGGTGGTGGTGATATTGACATTACTAGTGACTTACTCTTCCTTTCAAACCACAGCGGGATTAGTACCAGCGTTAATGACAGTACTGGTGGTGGCGGTGATATTAAAATTAATAGTGATTTTGTAGTGGTTGTAAACCAGAGTAATATCACAGCCAACGCCATATTTGGTCCTGGAGGTAATATTCTTATCACGACTCAAGGTCTATTTCTGTCTCCAGATAGCCAGATTACTGCTAGTTCTCAATTTGGTGTCGATGGTCAAATCAACATTAGCAATCCCGAGTTAACTCAAAACCTAGGATTAATCTCATTACCAGCAAGTATCATTAATACTGGTCTACTCATTGCCACAGGCTGTGGCACCGATGATGAGCAGAATTCATTTGCTCTGCTTGGACGAGGGGGCTTACCCACTGACCCCACTGACCCCCTCAAAGGTGAAACCGTTTGGATCGATTGGCGAGATTTCTCAGCCACCAGGCGTCAATTGTATCGGGCTGCTCGCAATCGGGGCAAAAAACCCGATCAACAACCCCAAGTAACCGCCAAAAAGCCACCAATTATAGAAGCTCAAGGATGGATCATCAATCAGGATGGAATTGTGGAGTTGGTGCCTTATCCCACTGGTCCTAATCTCAAACCAGTCTTGAATACTGCGATCAACTGTCATAATCTTAGGTAACTAGGATATAGCAATTCTATGACTTGTGAGGTACAAATTTCGGGTTTTTAGGGAACAGGGAACAGGGAACAGGGAACAGGGAACAGGGAACAGGGAACAG
>WTKN01000053.1 GCA_011524395.1 Moorena sp. SS36440bin_2 | reverse complement strand
GTGGGTTGACTTCCTCGACTAACAAGCCGCGTTTGACCGCCACTGCTTGCAATATCTCCAGAAATGCACCCCAAGCTGCATCATGTATTGATTTGGCTAACTTAGTTCGAGCAAGTCCTTTGATGTTTAAGTCTTCGTGAGCAATTAAGTCATACTTACTACACAACCAATGAGCAACCTGATAATGAAACTCCTTTCGACAACGGGTTAAATGAAGGTGTAATAAAGCCACTTTGTGCTTGGCTTTTTTCCAGTTTTTAGACCCCTTGAGACGACGCGACATTACTCGTTGAGCTTGAGCAAGTCTGTGTTGAGCTTTCCTGTAAAACTGCGGAATAGCTATAGCTTCACCGTCTGAGGTGGTTAAAAATTTTTCTAAGCCAACGTCGATACCGACAGCAGATCTAACCGAATCCACAGGTAATAGCTCAGGTACGGTATCATCAATCATTGAAATGCAACAATACCAACCATCAGCCTTTTTGACGACAGTACACTGTTTAAGTGTAAATCCATCTGGTATTGGTCTATGCATGACCACAGGTATTTGACCAATGCGACTGAGCAATAGAAAGCCATCTTTTAGATGGGCCCCGGCACGCGGGCTGTTCACACGTGGAAACACGAATGACCTTAATTGACCTTGTTTCTTGAACCGAGGTCTTCCCCCGCGTAACCCATGCTTCAGCGGCTTCCGCCATCTATCCCATGCTTTGTTGAGCCGTTGTAGGTTAACCTGCTGAGTTTCTGCGTAGATTTGTTTGTAATCAGGGAATAGCCGTTTGGTTTCCTTGAGAGCTGCCTGCTGGGTGTAATAGTTGACCGCTTCTGGAATAACACCTATCGGCTCACTAATCAAGCTACATCTATCAATCGGTGAGCGAGTCCGATTGAGCCAATCAAGTCGAAGCCCAGTGAGCATAGTTCCAGTGACGACGCAACAATTCAAGCCACCTTTCGCGAGATGGCTATCTGTTCGGGACTTGGTTTGATTTTGTAGCAGTACGTTAATATCACTGTGCTATTGTACCACTTACCCTCGCGTTCGCGCAGGGTCGGCCTTTGGCCAAAGCGTGGCCAATCGCGCAGCGTGACCTGCATGTCAATCTGTTGAGAACTTCAAGACCCTGTCGGGCAATTCCCCGGAGACGAAACCTGATTACGTTGAGCGATAGGCGCGACAGTCTGTGAGTCATAAGTTTAAGTTATATGAAATAAGGCGAGCCTGTCTTACGGTAACTTCGTTCCCCGTTAAATCGGAGATTATAACGGGAGACCCCTTGCCCGTTTAGTTGCTTAGTGCCTTCGCTGCAGGTTCATTACTAAAGCGCCTACCTAAAGCAAGCAGAAAGCTGAGCAACTGATGGCATAAGGATAATATAGCCATTGAGTTATTCAGAGGATATATATGTAGCGCTACAGTAAACTGAAGTTATGGGATTGACCTTGGCCTACGGCCAAACGCGATTGACCTACGGTCACGCTACGCGATCGCTCTTAACTCTCAAGCAGTCATACCTAATGTTAGTTAACTCAACTCCATCCCTGGAACTCTATAGCACTACCTATTAAGGTGTTTGACATTTATACAAACAGCCAAAGCTGTTGTAGTAAACTGTTGCCTGTTGCCTTTTGCCAATGCCATTGCGCGTAGCGCTATACTACTAATTCTGATTCCACCCAAGATTTATCTTGGGTGGAATTGTTTTATGAGGTTTTCTTAGGTCTAGCTTTCAAGGGAGCGACCCAGAAGCAACAAAAATATAACTAATTTAATTTTGGTTATAAAAACCTAGAGATTTGTTCAAGTTTACTTGATACTTGTTCTGACTTGACCCACTAGTAGGGGTATTTTTAAAATTGACCAAGACACAACTGAATTACTTTTGTCACTTTTTTCCTTGATTACCCCCTTGCAATCCTGGAATAAAGCCTAGAGGATAGTCATGGAATAAGGCAATAAAACCTCTAAATACCTAGTATATATAATTGCAATTGACCAAGATATAACTGAATTACTTTTGTCACTTTTTTCCTTGATTAACCCCTGGCAATCCTGAAATTAATCCCAGATTATAGTAATGAAATTAGGCAATAAAAAGTCTGATTTTAAACAACAAAACACAACTTGAATGAATAGGACATTTACTAATGGCTAGAATTACAATATCAGATCTAAATTCGGCTGAACTAGATGAAAAATATCTGTTAAATGAACTATCAGCCGAAGAAATGGCTGCTATCCTTGGAGGTGGCCTTCTAGGAAGAATACTTGGGGCTGTTGTAGGAGGTATCGCAGGAGGCTTGCTCGGTGGGCCTGCGGGCATTATTGCCGGAATCAATGTTGGTAGTAACCTCGGAAACGCTATTGAAGATGATATTAGGAATTGACATGATCCCTGAAAAGTTTACTATATAAGGATTTGAAGCCAATTATCTCACGCAATATACAGTCCCAAATTGACACTTCTTTGATTTTCATGAAGCTCCAACCCTTATAACTTTTGTAACTGATGGGCTGAAATTATTACCCAGTAAGGATTTTAGTTTCCATATCGCCCCCCAGGAAAATGATTTCAGCAAGCCCTACCTAATTATGTATTAAATAATCCTCTGGTATCTATCAGAGGATTATTCTATTAATTCAGCAATATCTACTAAATTTAGTCCTCTAACTTTGATTCCAAATTTTTCACCACCTCAATTTTACCAATTTGTTGCTTCAGCCATCCACTAAATAAATCCGAGATAATTTGATACCTGAGCTGCTCATCCAATTCCCCTTGAAGAATCTCCTCCACCAAAATCAAATGCACCCCCTGAGCAGTCACAATCGGCTTAAGCACCTCGGGGGGATTAGCAGCAAAAACAGCAGCGGAAATTTCTGGCTTCAAATCGTTACGGTACATTATCCCCTGATAGCCAAGTTTTCGACGTAACTCCTGGTCCTGAATATACTCGTGAGCCACATCATAAAAACTGACATCCCCTTCCTGAATTTCATAGAAAAGTTCCAGAGCCAAATCCTGATCATCTAATACCACTTCATACATCACCACACCGGCATAATCCAACTGATTTTCATAAAAATAAGATTCAATTTTATCGGCAAATAAATGAGCAGATAACTTTCCAGAGCTAACGGTGTCATAGACAACTTCCTCAAAATCATCCAGAGACATACCACGTTGTTCTAACCAAGCCCAAGTTTCATCAGCGCTACGGAGGTTGTTCATTAATCGCATTTGGTCAGCTACTTTCTGAAGTTCTTCAAGCTCAATAGTTATCCCTGCTTGATCGACAGCATCCTTGATCACCTGACGAGTAAGAATATCCTCAACTAGTTCAGGCATCTGACCCGATAGCTTAACTTGATTCCAAATATCTTCTTTAGTAATAGTTATCTTTTGTTGGGAATTAACCATAGATTTTGACCTAATTTAGTTCTTGATTAGTGGTTTTATAATTATTAGTGTCATAGTAAGGATATGCGCGTAGCGCTAATCGCTGATAGCTGTTCGCGTAGCGTGTGCGTAGCACATAAGCTGATAGCTGATAGCTGATAGCTTACGACATCTACAACTTCAACCCTCCCTGCTGTAACTTCTTAAAGGGATCGAGGATAAAATCAATAATCCGACGCTGGCGCACAATCACCTCAGCCATGGCCGTATCTCCAGGACGCAAGGGAATACACTTATCAGCCGAAGCTATACAATCCTGCTTCAGTTCAATTTCTAAATCATAAACCGCCTTCTTGCCATTAGGAGTATCCACCTCAGAGGTAGTAGGAGAAATGTCTACTAACTCTCCTGGAACGACTCCATAATCCTGAAAGGGATAGGCATCAAATTTCAGCTTTACTGGCATTCCTGTCTCTAAAGAACCACTTTGAGTTGTTGCCATCTGCCCTCGAATTACCAACACCGAACCTGAGGGTGCAATTTCTGCTACCTTAGTTCCTGACTGCACTACGGATCCAGCCGCTTGAATCGGTAAGTCAAACACCGTACCACTGACCGGTGCTTTTAATACTCGTTGCTTTAACTGAAGCTGCAACGAGTTAATCTGACCCTTACTTTGAGAAATTTCTGCATTGAGGGTAGTGATTTGTGTCTCCAAATTCTTCAATTGTTCCTCCACCCTCAGCACGGCTAATTTACCCGAGTGAGTCAGAGTCTGATAACTTCTTTCTTGTTCCTTTAGTCGTAATTGTGCTTGTTCAATCTCTGCTCGCGCTTGTCGAAGGGTTCGTTCATAACTACTCTGTTGTTCAGTTACACGTAACTTACTCTGCTCAATCTCGGACTTGGTTTGTTCATACAACCGTTTCCTATCCTGTAGCAAATCTTCCCGGTCTACTACTTGGATTTCCGAAACAATCCCTTCTTGATAGGCATCCTTGTAACGGTTTACCTCCCGCTTAGCATTATCCAAACGATTCTCAATTATCTTAAAAGACTTTTGACTAAGTTTAAAGGTCTGACGCGCCTGATTAACTTGAGCTAACTTTTCTTCTTTTTGTAAATCATAGGAATTCCTCAGAGCCTCTAGATTCTGTAGGGCTTGGTCAACTTGTGTTTGTTTTTCCAACACTTGAGCTTGATTTTGTTGCTGTTGAGTTGCTAACGCTACCACTAATTGATTTTTCAGCAACTCTAACTGAGACAAGCGATTTAATTGACCTTTTAACTTATCTTGTACTTGCCTTAGTTCTGAATTAACCAACTCAGATTCTAAGACTAATAACTGTTGTCCAGCGTCTACTTTGTCGCCCTTTTTTACCTTAATATCTGCTACGGTTCCCGCCACAGATGCATCCAGCCTCACTGTTTTTCCTTTTGGTTCTAGTCGTCCCCTAGCGGTACCGGTTTCATCCACTTGAGATAGCATAGCCCAGGGCAAACTGATGCCAACAAATATGATTAGAAAATACATCAGTCCCCTTGTCCAAACTTGGGGTAAACTATCGAGTAGGTCTTGAGTGGCATCAGACCAATCATCCCGAGATAGAGCTGGTGTTCGAGAAGTCAACGTTTCTTGGTGTTGTTGGGTGCCACGATCTCCGTTTAATTGTCTGTTTAATGTATTTGGCATGGGTTTAGTAATTACTGATTAGTGATTTAACAAAGGGAACAGGGAGTAGGGAGTAGGGAGTAGGGAGTAGGGAGTAGGGAGTAGAAATATGTCTTAATCTTTACTTCGACTGCTATATTAGAGGATATCTCCCAAGTTTTTTGATACTGAATTTTGCCCCCCTAGCCCCCCAACTTTGGGGGGAAAAAAAGTCAATTTTATTCTAAAAGTCCCCCAAAATTGGGGGATTTAGGGGGCTTCGATGTAGCAAATGAGACTTCTCAGACAACCTCTTAGCAATTAGTTATGATTTATTGTTCAAGAATGGGAGATATTATTTACTATTCCTCAGCTTTAAATTGCTGTTGATTCAGATAATAATAATGTCCCCGTTTCGCCATTAACTCCTGATGGCTTCCCCTCTCAATCAATACTCCTCTATCCATCACTAAAATTAAATCAGCATTCCGGACTGTAGATAAGCGATGAGCAATCACTAATGTTGTCCTACCTTTGAGAATCTGATTTAAATTATTCTGAATAATCCGTTCGGATTCGGCATCTAAATGGGAGGTGGCTTCATCCAATATCAATAACTGGGGATTCCCTAATAAAGCTCTTGCGATCGCAATCCGTTGCCGTTGTCCACCAGACAACATTCCTCCGCCTTCCCCAATCTGGGTTTCATAGCCCATGGCCAACTGTTTAATAAATTCATCAGCACCCGCTAATCGTGCTGCTTCCATAATCTCGTCTAAACTAGCAGCGGGATGACCTAAGCTAATATTTTCCCGAATGGTTGCACCAAACAAAAAGGTATCTTGGTCTACTACTCCCACTTGCGATCGCAAAGACCCTAAGGACAAACTCATAATATCTAGTTGATCAATTAAGACTTTCCCATCCGTAGGAGGATACAATCCCAATATCAATTTAGAAATCGTGGTTTTACCAGAGCCACTGCGTCCCACTAGGGCTACCATTTGTCCTGGTTTAACTTCAAAGGAAAGATTTTCCAGTACATTCACCTCACTTTCTGGATGATAGCGAAATGTTACCTTATCAAAGCAAATGTGACCTTTAATTGGTGGTAAGGATTGACGAGCCTGCTGTTGCAAATCCTCCTCTGGTTCCGCATCCAACACGTCATTAATCCGTTCCATAGCAATTACTACTTCCTGGAATTCATTCCATAACACCGTTAACCGCTGAAAGGGACTAATCACATTTCCTAGCAGCATATTAAAGGCCACTAATTGCCCAATAGTTAGCTGATTTTGAATTACTAACCACGCTCCGTACCAGAGTAGGGCTGTTGTGGCCACGGCTTGAATAGCATTGCTAAAAATTTGGAGCCGATTGCTGATAACTTGGCCAGTAAATCCCTGTTTTATCTCCTTATTTAATAACTCCTCCCAATGCCAACGTACGGTTTGTTCTACTGCTGTGGATTTAACCGTTCGGACACCAGAAAGGGTTTCAATCAAATAGCTATTTTCTTTGGCGTAAGCGTGAAATATTTCCCGGGAAATCCTCCGTAAAAACGGTGTCGCGATTAAGGCTAGCAGGAAAAATGGCGGCACAATCACTAAGGCCAACAACGCCATTTTCCAACTATACCAAAACATCAATCCTACATAGATAAATACCGTTAGTAAATCCAGCAGAATTGATAAGGCTTCACCGGTAAGGAACTTCTCAATCTTGCGGTTTTCTTGAACCCGTGATACAATATCACCAACATAGCGGGACTCAAAAAACGAAAGAGGCAACCGCAGTGTATGGCGAATAAATCCTACAATCAGCGCTGCATCTACTTTATTAGCCGTGTGGTCTAGTAGATATTGTCGCAATCCCATCATCGCGACTCGAAATAGGCTAAACATCAGTAGCCCTAACCCTACCGCCATTAAGGTTAGCCCAGAGCGCTGTACCACCACTCGGTCTAAAATTAGCTGGGTAAATAGAGGTGTAATTAATCCAAATATCTGGATAAATATCGAAGCGATAAACACTTCGAGCACCACTACCCCATGGGGTTTCATTAACTCAAAGAATTGCCAGAAGGTAGTAGTGGTTTCAATAGCCTCCTTGAGTAACGCAGTCGGTTGTAGCAATAGTGCATAACCGCTCCAATCTGCTTTAAATTCCTGGTGGCTGAGGGTACGTTGACCAATGGCTGGGTCAGCAACAATAACGGACTTTTTGGTTATTTCATAAACAACAATATAATGTTTACCTTCCCAGTGAACAATGGCTGGTAGTTTTTGTTTGGCTAGCTGATCAAGACTAGCTTTAACCGGACGAGTAGAAAAGCCAATACTTTCTGCTGCTGCTGATAATCCTCGCAGTGATGCACCATTACTATCTACATTAGCGATATCTCGCAAACGATTCACACTAAACCGTTTGCCCCAATAACGAGATACCATTACCAAACAGGCGGCACCACAGTCAGAAGCACTCTGCTGGCCAAAAAATGGATAGCGTCGGATTACCCGTTGCCATAAATGTCCCACTCGTTGATTAGGATTGGGAAAATAGGCTTTACTAATGGTTTTGAGAGGTTTTGATGGGGGAGTAGGTGATGGGGTGATGGGCTGGGGTGATGGAGTCGGGTGCCTGTCGGAGTCAACCAGTACTGAATTTTGCCTACGGGCGAGATCATACAGATGGTCTCGGATCTGAGGATATTTGCTAATTAGTGGAAACAACAACTCAGGGGTGAGATAGCAAAGCTTGAGATTCCGAGAAGCCCTCGCTGAGTAAGGCTCAAAGGATGAATCGGGAAAAAACGTCGATTCCCCAAACGAGTCTCCCTCTGTCAAGGTGGCAAATTTTTCCCCAGCACTGTTGAGTAATCTGACCTTGCCGGTAATCACGATATAAATACCAGCTTCCGCTTGTTGAGCTTGCCAAAACTGGCCGACTTTTGGTTCGATAAATTTTATCTGTTTGAGAATCCTGGAAAATTCTGCATCATTAAACTCTTGCCCTAGGGTATCCCTCAGCTGCTGAGAAGAAATTGGGGCTAAATTTTGAACCATAATCCTCTAAACCTAAAAAATTTTCCAGGGAAAGTTAGCGATCTAGATGGCAGGGTCGCTATATCCAGGCAAAATCCTGTGGTAATATGAAGGCAATATAAAGTTATGAAAAAGTCACTGTCTTGATGCAAAGCGCGAGTGG
>WTKN01000117.1 GCA_011524395.1 Moorena sp. SS36440bin_2 | reverse complement strand
TACCCAATACCTAAAACCTAAAACCTAAAACCTATATAGGTTTGAGCTTTGTTGTTACCCCGTGAGGTCTTCAACAACAAATGCCAAGTTGGCATGACAAACAATATCTAGTAGACTAAGCTAATAATTAGATTGACATCCTCACGGATTAAAACCCCGTGGACTCTGTGGTTATAACACCGCAAACCGGTTAAAACTACCTTGGCTTTCAGCCAATAAACATACTCCTAAATCCTTAAGCTATTATTAGCAACTGTGGATTTACTGAAATTTCAAAAATTTAAAATTTTTGAAATTTCGCGCCAAAGCAGTCATACTATTGATTAGTTTGGGCGATTAGTATGGTGGTGGCAAAACCAATCAAAACCTCTGTTATTTCGGTATTAAACAGGACTGGTAACCAAAAACTAAAGTAAAGCGCGATCGCTGTCCTGTCCCTGGAAGATTTTTTAGGTTTTGCGATCGCTTAAGTAGCTCATATCAGTAGCTTGTATCAGTAGCTCGTAGGTAGGGAACCATGACTTGGTGCATTAATCCCGATTGTTCTAAACCTTACAATACAGAAGATACCCTATTCTGCAAAGCCTGTGGTTCGGACTTACTCTTGGCAGAACGCTATCGCGTGATTGGGTTGCTCAGTGACAAAGGTGCTTTCGGTAAGACCTATGAGGTACTTGATCAAAACAGTGATCACTGTTGTGATCACTGTTTTGATCACAACAGTAATCACAACAATATCAAAGTTCTCAAAGTCTTGACTGACTATCAATCTCGGGCAATTGAGCTGTTTGAGCAAGAAGCATGGGTTTTGAGTCAGCTGAATCATCCAGGAATTCCCAAATCAGAAGGAACATTTATCTTCTCTCCCAGAAACAACGAGATCAGCTTGCACTGCATGGTGCTCGAATACATTGAAGGACTAGATTTAGAGGAGTATCAGCACCAACACAAGAAGCACCCTATTGACGAAAACTTAGCCTTAGAATGGCTATCCCAACTGGTAAAAATTCTCCATGTAGTCCATCAGAAGCACTTTTTCCATCGCGATATTAAACCATCCAATATCATTCTCAGGAAAGATGGACAACTAGTGCTCATTGACTTTGGGGCTGTGCGACAAGTCACTAACACCATTATTGCTGGCGGTAAAAACACCCAGATTCATACTCCAGGTTACGCACCACCAGAACAAGAGCAAGGCTATGCCATGCCACAATCGGACTTCTTTGCCTTGGGGCGCACCTTTGTTTATCTGCTCACTGGTAAGGAACCGATGGATCCCCTTCTGTACAATCCTGATACCAGTGAATTACTGTGGCACCCCTATGCCCCTCATATCTCGCCTCAACTCAAAGAATTTATCGACCAACTGATGGCTCCTTTAGTCAGTCAGCGTCCTCGGAATACTGGGGAGATTTTACAACAGTTGGCCAAACTTGAGCAGGTGATAAATCCAGCACCCTCACGACGCCAAGTATTATCAAAAATACTATCCACTCCCTTAAAGGGGTCTTCCATAGGTTTAAGCAATACAAAGTTAACGAGGGTATTGACTAAACGGAAATTACTCAAAGCCGCTGGTTTTGGCAGTGTCGGACTAGTATTAGCAACAGTCATTGATAAACTTTCGGACTCTCCCTCCGAAACCCTCACCCCTAACTATTTGAGCCTCAATTTTACTCAAGAGGTAGAAAAGGATAAGTCACTATCGCCGAGTAATCAGCAGGAAAAAGCAAAAGTCACCAATGTATCCCTACAGGACTTTGAATTTGATGTGGTCAGAGTGAATCCCCAAGGTCAGATAACCAATCGTAACCGTCATCAAGGCAAATTTTTTAAGGAAAACTTAGGAAACGGGGTGATGCTGGAAATGGTATCTATCCCTGGCGGCTCCTTTACTATGGGTTCACCAGCTTCTAAACACTTGGTCACTGTGACGCCCTTGTATATGGGCAAGTTTAGTGTAACTCAGGCACAGTGGAAAGTAGTTGCTTCCTTACCCAAAGTCAGTCGTGACTTGGATTCTGATCCATCCAACTTCAAAGGAGATAATCTACCTGTCGAGCAGATATCTTGGTATGACGCTGTAGAATTTTGTGCCAGAGTTTCTCAAAAAACGGGACGTACCTATCGGCTACCCAGTGAAGTGGAATGGGAATATGCCTGTCGTGCTGGCAGTACCACAAAATTTCACTTTGGTCAAACAATTACCACTAATTTAGCTAACTACGATGGTCATCAGAAGACTGACACTGATGGTTCACAACCAAAAGGTATCTTTCGAGAGAAAACTACCACCGTCGGGAGTTTTCAATTAGCTAACGCCTTTGGGCTATACGATATGCATGGCAATGTCTGGGAATGGTGTGCTGACCATTGGCATGAAAATCACCAGAGTTTACCATCCGATGGCAGTGCGTGGATAAGCAATAATGAGGATCGGGATCGCTTGCTCAGGGGAGGGTCTTGGCTCAACAGTTCTGGCTACTGCCATAGTGATTATCGCAATTTCAATGCTCCGGATGTTACATATATCTCCTTTGGTTTTCGGGTAGTCTGTGATTTAATTTAAACTGCAGCATTAACGCAACGGTTTGTTTGTAGACAGTTTGATTATCTTCAGCGTTGACAGTGAACCGTCAATTGTCAACCGTTAACAAAACCTGGTTAAAACAGGACTGAACTAGACTTGGTAGTTACTCCATTACTACTGTCTTCTAAGTTCTCAATAAAATTACTCCAAGGTTCTGTATAAGTTTCTGTGTAAGTTCTCGAAAAATCTAGAATAGGAGTTTCTTGTGCTGACCCGATCCAACCACTAACTGGAGAAATTAACGGGAAAAGCCACTCATAATAACTTTGGGGAAACGGAGTACTAGAGACTTCCATGATGCTCTTATAAAATAGCCCAAAGGTTCCTGGGTCAATTTTGTGCTTCTCCACAGCGACTTGGATGAATTCCTCTGGACTCAAGCCTACATAACTTTGGCAGATTGTCACCCAATTCTTTAATCGTCGCCTTGCCTTTAAGCTCAGTGAAATAAATTTCACTCCCTTGAGTTCCTCAAATTTAGGAGACTGATTTAACACCTCCTCTAGGCCGGTGGTATCTGTCAAGCCACTGAATTCCCTTTGCAACCGTTTAGCGATCGCTAAATTAATCTCAACTAATTGGTCTACTGGTCGCCACTGAAGCTCTGCCAAAATCTGCTCCATGGAAATAGGTGGTGTCAAAATAGAGGAACTCGATTTCTTGTTTCGCTCAATGGCTTCGAGAGGGTTTTCCTCACTGACCAAGAAGCTGATCAACTCTTCCGTTGTCCAACCAATACCTTTAGCCAGCCTCTCTAGCTTCTCTAAGCTGGGAGTATTATCACAATTCATCCAATTTGTCAAGGTGTTGTTAGTGACATTGACTTGTCTACCAAGTTCCCGGACACTACCAAATTGTTGAGCCAGCACCTTAATCAATTGACTTAGCCTTTGGTGAATTTTGCTGCGTTTTAAGGAACTGTCTTTACTTGTGTCCAATTTTTTTACCAATGTGTTCTGGTGACATAATGTAACACTTCCCGATCTGGTAAGTGTGGGCTCGGGCGTGGTCATTCTCCGCTTTGCTAGGGAGCACTAGAAATCGAAATTGACCCCAGCTGGCAATGCGATCGCATTGCCACAAGCGAAGCACGTCCATACCACCATCCTGCCAAAACATGAATGGACCATCGCTAATCTTCTCCGTGAAAACTCAGTGGTAACTCCCCAGTGAGCAAAAGAGTATCTTACGTATAATCACGGTTGTTCAATATTTTTCACAAAACTAGGATAGTTGTGAAAAGGGTTGAACATCTACACCATATGTTAAAGCATCAGAACTGGGAAACCAGGGTAACGGCTAAGCAAAGCAATACCCTTGCTCAGGAAAATCAGCAACTCAAAATTAAGTCAGATAAGTGCTACATTCCCATGACAAGTGGCCACGCTGATTCTTCAACGTTAGTCCGTTGGAAGCAGAAAGTCACTACACAGAAAGTCACTACACAGAAAGTCACTACACACAATCGAGTGAATTTCTCGAGCTACCCACTGTGCCCTCCCCGCTACACCAAACCAGAGAAGCCTGTAGCTCCCCAAGAACAATTAAGTAACTTACAAGAAACCTGTGGTAAAATCATTCATCTGCTCTGTACATCTGACTATGGGAAACTGACTCAAGATGAATTGAACAGGAAGTGCCGGTATTCAGAAGAGCGACTTGCCCAAGGACTGAAACAGCTTGAGCTTGAAAAAGTAATTGAGTTCAAGTGGGGCATGTGGGTGATCATCAATCATCAACCCATCTGTCCTAAATGTGGTCTCAAAACTCGTGTAGTTAATTCTGCCTTGACACCAGGGAAAATTAAATCAATCTGTTCAACATGTCTCGAGTTAAAACGTATTCATTCAAAATTGCCGTTTTGATGAACTGCACTAAATTCTTAAAGGGTGGAGTGTGTTGTGAGGATAATGAACAGCGAAAGCTGCAAAAAAATGGACAATTGGGTAATGGGATTTTAACCTGTAGCCCTTGGTGATCTAGGAAAGCAGTCTCAAAAACTGTGGATTCGAGATCTAGGAATTTAATTTGAGTGGTGAACATCTTAGTGCGCTTTCCGCTCTTTGTGCTCGCCTCCTCCCTATCACCTGATGATAGGGTGATCAGGTCATGGGGAGGAGGTTGATCATAATGTATCCCGTAGCAGCTGCAATTTTTAACTAACGAAAAACCATGCATCGCCCAATTTACCTAGACTGCCATGCCACAACACCTATGGATGAACGGGTGTTGGAGGCAATGTTACCCTACTTCACTGAACATTTTGGCAATCCATCGAGTATCAGCCATACCTATGGCTGGGAAGCTGAAGCAGCGGTGAAACAAGGGCGTCAGATTCTAGCAGATGCTATCAATGCCACACCGGTCGAGATCATTTTTACTAGTGGTGCCACAGAGGCTAACAATCTAGCCATTAAAGGGGTGGCTGAGGCTTATTTAAGTAAAGGACGTCACCTGATTACCGTGCAAACTGAACACAATGCTGTTCTTGACCCCTGTCACTATTTAGAAACCCTAGGGTTTGAGGTGACATTTCTACCGGTAAAAGATGATGGACTAGTGGATTTAAGCCAGCTAGAGCAGGCTTTCCGTCCTGATACCATTTTAGTCTCGGTCATGGCAGCCAATAATGAAATTGGAGTGTTGCAGCCATTAGCCGAAATTGGAGATCTTTGTCGCCAGCATAATGTACTATTCCATACAGATGCTGCCCAGGCTATTGGCAAAATCCCCTTGGATGTGCAGTCGATGAAGATTGATTTAATGTCCTTGACAGCCCATAAAATTTATGGATCAAAGGGGATTGGGGCTCTCTATGTGCGGCGTCGTAACCCGAGAGTAAGGCTTGCACCCCAGCTCCATGGCGGTGGACATGAACGAGGGATGCGTTCTGGCACACTTTATACCCCTCAGATTGTCGGGTTTGCTAAGGCTGTAGAACTGGGGTTAGAAGAACAACCCTCAGAATCTCAACGGTTGATAGAACTGCGGGAGGGTCTGTGGACCACTCTATCTAAACTAGAAGGTATCAAGATCAATGGTCATCCGACCCAGCGATTATCCGGAAACCTTAACATTAGTGTGGAGGGAGTAGATGGCGCAGCCCTCCTACTAGGATTACACCCTGTGGCCGCCGTTTCTTCTGGCTCGGCTTGTTCCTCAGCAACTGTAGCTCCTTCCCACGTACTATTAGCCCTAGGACATCCAGAAAATCTGGCTTATGCCTCCATCCGGTTTGGAATTGGACGCTTTAATACCATGGCGGAAATTAGCTTAGTGGCTGAGCATACGATCACAACCATTCAGTCTCTGCGCCAATCTCAAGCTGTCAAAATTAATTGAACAAAATTGTTGAGCGCAGTCCCTAGCCATATTTTATAATTGGGGTGGGGTAACCGAAACCAGCTTTTAAATTGCAAAGCGTAAGCTTCTAGGCTAAGATCACATCGGTACCACAAAGGAGATTTCGCTCCTTAGCTGAACCGCGAAAAGCCCCGCATTTTACCTTTATTGTCTTGATGCAGTCGCTCATGGGGGAAACCCCCGCATGAAGGCTTAGGTGCGCTTTCCGTTGGCGAATTAAATTCGCCACGGGTCGCAGCTCTGCATCGCTGGCTAGGTGTCGCATGGGAAGCGCAGGGTAAGAGTCCCAAAGGATCTTACGAATGTGATACAGTAGCATAAGAATATAACACATCCCCAACAAGGCAAACATGTGTGCCTCAATACCCTAAATCTAAGCAGTAAAGCTGCTGAAACAGGGAGATTCAGGAGATATAGACAGAAACCCTGAAGAATTTCCAGACCTCTGGTCAGGAAATAGTCAGCTAATAAAAAATTCAAACTTTTGGATAGATTGGTAGCAACTGGGTAGTTTGTGGTAAATCCCGAACAGTGCCGATAAGGGGTCAACTGACTTTCAGCTATCGGAGCTGTGGTTAGCCAAAACCATCGCGCATAGCCTGTTTTAGCTTCCTCCGCGATTCATCCCACACTCATGCTGCGCATTGAGGTGTGGGATGAATCGCGGGCAGGAACTCTGATAAACAGCCTGAAAAACGTTATAATAAAAATAGCAGGGAAGACAAATTAAGAGCTAACCGCCACCTGCGTGTCTAAAAATAGAACTTTTTGTATTGTTCCGGTGCGGAGGGGCATCCCGGAGAGGAAACCTTAGAAGAGTGGAGCCTTAATCATAAAGTTTTAACCCTGTTATGCATAGCCTGCTAACCATAAAGGCTCCACTCTTCTTGCGGTAACTTCTGACCGTATCGTTAATAAAGCTTACCGAGTATCCTAAGCAATAGCTGGAGTTGGTAAGAAGCCCACACTGAACCGCGCTTGTCAGTGTGGGAGTATGTCACCATAGGTGAGCTTTCCTAATGGGAATTAAATTTGCCACTGGTCACACTTCTTGATGGGGGGAGTGGCTTAACCTCCATTTTTGTAGTTATATCAGTGGCAAAGTAATCCGTTGTCTATATTTCAGAGTGCGACTGGATAGAGACAGGGATTCACAAGTGTTAGTCAAAATCCTCAGAAAATCGGTTAGAATTATTTAAATCCACAAGAGTCACGTGATCAATTTGTCAGGCTTAACATCCCCCGAAGTCCCTACGGGATTATAGGAAAGGCCAGGCAGATTGCGAGACAATTACACATAGGTGCGCTCTTACTTGGCTATTTAAATTCGCGTGATTGTGCGCTTTACTTTGGCTCGGGAACCCGGGCTTCTTGGGTCGCGCCTTTCGGCAAAGCCGACGCAGGGCGCTAACGGGCGCGCACCTCAAAAATTTTCGACTTTGCGACAGAACATCCTACTGGAAAGCGAGTCTTAAAGTAGAGAACTAATGTCGCACCTCCAAGTGCTACAATCAGCAGAGCCGCTACAATCCCATTCACCAAACCACGAAACACCCTGTCAGCACCCCCTTCTAAACAGACGGGGCTTCTAGACAGTTTCACCGCCATTGACTAAAGCCATTGACTACAGCCATTGACTACAGCCATTGACTACAGTTTTCGATTGACCGTAGGTCACGCGGGGCGCGTTCGCCATCACGGGTCGCACCTCTAGTTATTCATAGTCTTTTTATTAGTCTCTGTGGCCGATCAGTTTAATGGCAGTAAATCACCGAACATTTCAGACCTAGAAATAGAGTACGACTCCTATCGTTAACTGTAGGACTAAGCGTACCACGAAGTTTTGAGGAAATTGCATGCCAAAGCAAATTATTATTGCAGAGCAACATCAACTTGCTGCTGTATTTTGGGAAGATCAAATTCAAGAACTAGTAGTTGCCACCGGTAATCACCAGGTCGGTGATATTTATCTCGGCGTTGTAGAAAATGTCTTACCGGGTATTGATGCAGCATTTGTCAACATTGGGGATCCCGATCGCAATGGTTTTATTCATGTGACAGACCTAGGACCATTGCGATTGAAACGCCGGTCTGGTGCGATCACCGAACTGCTGACTCCCCAGCAGAAGGTGTTGGTGCAAGTGATGAAAGAACCCACTGGTAATAAAGGGCCAAGGCTGACAGGTAATATTAGTTTACCCGGTCGCTATTTGGTGCTGATGCCTTATGGCCGAGGAGTGAACTTGTCTCGGCGGATTAAGAGCGAAAGTGAACGCAATCGCCTCAGAGCTCTAGCAATTCTAATCAAACCATCGGGCATGGGAGTGCTGGTGCGCACCGAAGCTGAAGGCAGAGCCGAAGAAGCCATTATGGAAGATTTGGAAAACCTGCAAAGACAATGGGAAGCTGTCCAGCTCGAAGCAACGTCTACCAGAGCACCAGCCCTACTTAATCGGGATGATGATTTTATTCAGCGTGTCCTCCGGGATATGTACACTGCTGATGTGAATCGGATTGTGGTCGATTCTAGTACTGCTGTCAAACGGGTTAAACAACACTTGTTGAGCTGGAGCGGAGGTCAAGCACCAGAGGGGGTCTTGATTGACCATCATCGCGATCGCATGCCAATTTTGGGATATTTCCGGGTCAATGCTGCCATTCGAGAAGCCCTCAAGCCAAGAGTAGATTTACCATCTGGTGGCTACATTATTATTGAACCTACCGAAGCTCTAACTGTAATTGATGTGAACTCTGGTTCCTTTACACGCTCAGCTACAGCGCGGGAAACGGTTTTGTGGACTAACTGTGAGGCAGCAACAGAAATTGCCCGCCAGCTGCGCCTACGTAATCTAGCTGGGGTGATCGTTGTTGACTTTATTGATATGGACACCAGGCGGGATCAGTTGCAAGTTCTTGAACACTTCAATCAAGCCTTAAAAGAGGACAAAGCCCGACCCCAGATTGCCCAGCTTTCGGAACTTGGCTTGGTCGAACTGACTCGCAAGCGCCAAGGGCAAAATATTTACGAGTTGTTTGGTAAAAGCTGTGCTACCTGTGGCGGGTTAGGACATCTGGCACATCTTCCCGGTGAAGTCGAAGCAGAAGCACTAGAGACCTTAGCACCAATCCCCTTACCAGCAGAGCGAAGCATTCCACAGTTCAACGAACCCGTAGACTTATCTTCTGAGAATGATAATGAGTTGGACTTGCTCAATCACCCCAGTTATCAGGAACGGGGAGCAGCAAATAATCGCCGCCGCCGCCGCCGTCGTATTGATGACCCGGTGATTAGGGAAGAACCAATTACTAGGGGAGTCAATCGGGTGATCTCTGTCTCATCCAACTTTGATACCATCACAGAAACCGAGGTATCCAGCTCAGGAGTAGAAAAACCCCAGCTAGTCAAGTTTGCTCAAGAGAAGGAACCACCAGAATTGGTCAGGGTTGAAATGAGCCCAGAAGAACAAGATGTTTATGCGTTGATGGGCATTTCCCCTATACTAAATTTAGATCGAGAGGTGAAAGATCCTAGGTCAGCAATTATCTCAGTGTTACTGCCAGGAGAAAAAATTGAGGATAATGAAGAAGAATTATCCAATTCAACTACCGATTCAACTACCGATTCAACTACCGATTCAACTAATAGTCAATCCTCCATCGAAGATCAGCTAGAGTTAGACGAATCAGACTTGGTAGAATCTACTGCTAGCACACCAATTGCAGAAACTGGATCTGATCAACCCACTACTGGCAATGGCACCATTAACAGTCCCCCCATCGTGCGCCGCCGCCGTCGCCGCTCTTCAGCATTGGATAAATGACAACGGACAAAGTCACTGAAGTGTTTGAGTTACCGGATAAATCCGGTACTCCTTCCTTAGTGGCTGGAGTAGATGAAGTAGGGCGAGGAGCATTATTTGGTCCAGTTGTGGCAGCAGCAGTGATTTTACCTGTATCGGTTCTGCCACAACTGGCTCTAGCTGGCGTTAAAGATAGTAAAAAGTTGTCCCGGAAACGACGCCAAAAGCTGTCTCAAGAAATTCAGGGATTGGCACTGGATTGGACTATTGGTTATGCCACTAGTGCAGAAATTGACCAGCTCAATATCTTACAGGCGTCATTGTTAGCTATGAAACGGGCTGTGCTTAAATTAAAAGTTAAGCCCGATATTTGTCTGATTGATGGGTTACACGGATTACCAGATTTAGCGATCGCACAACGAAATCTAGTAAAGGGGGATCAGCGATCGCTTCATATTGCGGCAGCAAGTATTGTAGCCAAGGTGTGGCGTGATGATTTAATCATTCGTCTAGCTACCAAGTATTCAGAGTATGATTTGACAGCGAACATGGGCTATGGTACCAAAAAGCATCGGTTAGCACTGGAAAAATACGGACCATGTCGGCTGCATCGCATGTCCTTTAGCCCCTGTAGTCAGAATTATTAACAAATAAATTAAGTTTTTTATTAATAAATAACAATCAACCAAACCGATAACCCTTACCATAAACTGTATGGATCAGGGGGGCGGAACCCTTAACTTCGATTTTGCGACGCAACAAACGAACTAGAGCAGCTAAATTATTACTTTTTGGGATTTCCTCGGATGGCCACAAATGTTGATAAATTTGCTTGTGGGATAATAATAGACCAACATGGCTCATGAAGTACCCTAGCAGTTGGCTTTCTTTTTCCGATAGCTCAATTGGGCGTCCGTGGCGATAAGCTATTTGATTATTTAAGTCTAATTCTATTTGTCCAACCCGTAACCGCTGGCTGGGATTGGCATCAGTCGCAACAGAACGCCGAAGCAGAGCCCGGACTCTAGCGAGTAACTCCCGCAGTTCAAATGGTTTAACTATATAGTCGTCAGCACCAGCATCTAATCCCATCACTCGGTCATCTACAGTGTCCTTGGCGGTTAGAAAAAGAACTGGGGTAGTGGCGTCATGCGATCGCATTTGTTGGCAAATTTCTAACCCAGAAATGTGCGGTAGCATCCAGTCTAAGATTAACAAGTCATAAGCGCCAAGGGAAGCTAACTCATTTCCTGAGGCACCATTATAAGCTACATCTACAGTGTAACCTTCACGAGTTAATACCCGAGAGAGGGGGTCAGTCAGCTCAATTTCATCATCTACTAAAAGGATACGCATTGATTTTGTTGATAGTTGACGGTTGACGCTTGACTATCAAAACAATTATAAGACTTACACAGCGACTCTATCTGTAGCGTGGGTTATTAACGAAGCCTACTACTTGTAGTTAACAGCCAAGTCATTGATAGATATTGTAATGGAAAATCCCCGGATAGTATGGGCTAAGATGTAAGTTGATAAACCTTTTGCTTTGCGATTTTCCGATTCTGTGTCTATAGAATTGAGTGCTAAACGATGAATGAAGTGGTAGTGAATGAAGTAGTAGTAAGTGTCGGCTCTAACATTGAACCTCATGAAAATGTAAAACTAGCCAAATATAACTTATCAAAAACTGATAATTTTGTTAATTAATTTCGCTTTTACATAACAAAACCCATAGGATTTACTGAGCAACCTGATTTTCTAAATGGTGCCTTTTTAATTCATACAGAAGAGGGTTTTGAGACCTTTCGTAAAAAACTTAAACAAGAGGTGCGCTTGACCTATTAATAATTTAATTATTAATAGGTCAAGCGCACCTAACGAAATTGACCAAGGGCGGGTGAAGCAATCCAATAAAAATGGACCGCGCTGTATAGATTTAGACATTGTGGTCTGGAATCGAAGGATTATTGATCCTGACTTTTATCAGCGGTATTTCATTAAAAAAACTGTGCTAGAGCTGATTCCTGATTTAAAGGTTTAACAAATGACTAATGACTTACCCTCCGGAATCATAATTATTCAACTGGACATGATCGGGTTGGTGGTAATTTGAGGAGCACGGCTTCTATAATTGAGCTTCTACAGGTATAGTTGATCTGATCAGTGAACTAATTGACCCCCTGCCAAAGCTCCCGAAGCTCCCCATATGATTACCATCGCATTACCCAAAGGCGCACTCCTAAAAGACAGCATCAAGCTACTGCAATCCGTTGGCTTAGACTTTAGTACCTTCCTAGACTCCGCCAACCGCCAACTCCAGATTCAAGACCCCAGTCAAACTGCTCAAGCTCTACTGGTACGAGCTCAAGATGTACCGGTTTACGTGGAATATGGTCAAGCTCAGTTGGGGATAGTTGGTTACGATGTGCTACGGGAAAAAACCCCGGCAGTGGCTACCTTAGGTGACTTACACTTTGGTTATTGTCGGATGTCATTGGCAGTTCGTGCAGCTAGCTCTTATCGAAGCCCTTTGGATTTGCCAGCTCATGGTCGCGTAGCCTCCAAGTTTGTTCACTGTGCTCGGGAATATTTCAATAACCTGGATTTGCCAGTAGAAATTATCCCCCTCTACGGTTCTGTTGAACTTGGTCCGATTACCGGGATGTCGGAGGCAATTGTGGACTTGGTGTCCACAGGTCGTACCTTAAAAGAGAATGGCTTAATTGAAATTGACATTTTGTATGAGAGTACAGCACGACTGATTGCCCATCCCATCAGTTATCGCCTCAATACTGATGGTATTAACAATTTGATTGAGCAGATTCGAGAGTTGACTAAGGTCAGTGCTTAATCTTTAGTGAGTTAGTGATGATTCTTTAGTTAGTAGGGTGCCTTATTAACGCACCCTTACAACTAGAATTATTGCCTAAGTGCTTTAGAGTTATTTAGTCTACACTTTTACAAAGTAATGCGACAGTTACAATTGATGATAAATGACACAAAAATACTCATAGTTATTAACTAATAAAGTCTCAATATCATTCAAAATAGTTGTTAATATATCTATAAAGTATAGCTTTTTTTAGAAAATCAATAGTCCTGATCTTCCTCATCTCCCCTCTACCCATAGTTGCCTATAGACTGTTCCCTAACTAGACACTTTGGGGAATTGTATGGATAAGTGCCGCTAACCAGTTTTCCTGATACTGCGCCATTAGCAGTGCTAATTGTCATGAGCACTCAAGATGTGTTCTCAACTGTGTGCTCATAATCAATCTCAACTAAACGAGGCTCAAGATGAAGGTAAAAAATACGTTAATTGCTGCTGCAACTGCTATGGTTTTCGCTTTTGCTTCAGGGTTAAATGCTCAAGAACCAGTTACTGGTAATATCAACACCGCATCAGAATTTATTACCTCGGCAATTCAAGCCTTAGCTTCTAACAAGCAAATCATGAATGAGTGCGGTAAAGACTTAATAATTGAAGATATGACTAGTGTTACTCAAGATTTACCTAATATCGAAGTCTACCCTACACTAGGAGAAATTCAATACAGGATTTCCTTCACACCTGGAGCTAATACTAATCCTAGCTACTGCGCTGGTAGCTTCAAGAGTCGCATGAAGTTAAAATTAAACGGGCGATACCTTAATCCTAGGGGTGCAGAATTATTGTCTACTCCCAACACTTATGAATTTCGACTAATGGTACCAGTTCAAGAGAATACTCAATTGTAAATTCAGAATGCCAAAATGTTAAATAATACTACATTAATAAAGTACTCAAGAGTACTCTACAAAAATCTTTACAATAAAAGAGGTAAACCCTGTATAGTATGGCATGGACTGGCAAGAGATATCTGGTAACTGGGTTTTAATCCCCAATCGTCCCACCGGGATTATCCATTTCCTGGGTGGGGCGTTTATTGCTACAGCACCCCACGTAACTTACCGATTGTTACTGGAAAAATTAGCAGCTCAACGGTATGCAGTGATTGCGACACCGTTTGTGAATACCTTCGACCATATTGCGATCGCACGAGATGTACTCAATCGCTTCGAGACTACTCTCAATCGCTTACAGGTAACCAATGTTTTAAGGAAACGGTATCTACCTATCTATGGTATCGGCCATAGCATGGGGTGCAAACTGCATTTGTTGATTGGCAGCCTCTTCAGTGTAGAACGAGCTGGTAATATCTTGATTTCCTATAACAACTATTCCGCTGACCGTGCCATTCCCTTTATGGAACAGTTAAACCTCAATCCTGTCTTCCAGCTCGAGTTTACTCCCTCACCCCAAGAAACTAACTCTCTGATTACTCAACGCTATCAAATCCAGCGTAATTTACTGATTAAATTCACTGATGACGAGATTGACCAAAGTGTTAGCTTGACCCAAGCCTTACAGAAACGTTTTCCAAATATGGTTGTCCTACAGCGGATACCAGGAAATCATTTAACACCTTTAGGGCAAGATGTTACCTTAAACCCAGGGGCAGTGTTTACCCCATTGGATGCCGTCGGTCAGTGGGTCAAGCAAGAAGTCTATCGCGATTTAAATCGCTTGCAACGGGAAATTTTACGATGGTTGAATCCTCTAGCAGTGGCCTAAGCGTGAAGGTTGAACGCGCACGCGTGGCCGTTCGCGCAGCGTGGCCTACGGCCTTAAGGCCAAGGTTAGTCGGTTGAATATTAGTAGGTTGAAGGTTTAATGTTGAAGGTTGAAAGTAGACACTGAACATTCCACTACCCTATTGACTTACTAATCACTAGGATAAGGTTTCCTCCTCTAGCACTGTGGTAGATTCCGACAACGGAACAGTTTTCTGTGAACTCGAACAATCATTATCTGGGATGGTTTCGGCCTCTAGCACAGTGCTAGATTCCGATAACGGAAAAGTTTTCTGTGAACTTGAAAAGTCACTATCGACCATGGTTTCCTCTGGTTGTGGAAAGGTAGGAGCCTGAGATTGTAGCGCTACCGATGACTGAGGGTGACTATACTCGAATGTGGGCAAGGTTTTGGTTAAAGGTTTCAGTGCTTCTAATACCTCCTGAGCCGACTGGTAGCGACTTCGGAAGCTATAGCGCACCATTTTGTTGACCACTGTCGCTAATTCAGGACTGACCTGTGCCTTATCGAGCCAAATTACGTCTCCAGTTATGGTATCTCTGGGTAATTTGCTAGGAATTATGCCAGTAAGCGATCGCACAGCAATCATACCTGTGGCATAAATATCACTGTTAAATCTTGGACTACCCACAGCTTGTTCATTAGGCATATAACCTTTAGTACCAATGCCCACAGTGAAATTAGTCAGGTTTCGTGTTGAATGCAATTGATTAGTAATTTGTTTAACAGCACCAAAGTCAATTAGCACCAGCTTGTGATCTGATTTGCGCCGAATTAGATTATCGGGTTTAATATCTCGGTGAATCACACTGTGACTGTGGACACACTGCAATACCTGTAGAATATCTACCAATATGGCAATGACATTGGCTTCAGGAATAGGTTTCGCTGGTAACTCATCGCTGAGAGGATGACCTTTAATAAACTCTTCAACTAGATAAAATTCTTGATTTTCATCAAAATAGGCTAATAGCTCAGGGATTTGGTGATGTTTGCCCAACTTTTCCAGAATTTCTGCTTCTGTGTGAAATAACCGTCGAGCCAGTTGCCAGTGTTGAGGATTATTGGTAGTAGGTTTGAGCTGCTTGACCACACAGTGCGGATTTCCCGGTCGTTGGGTGTCTTCAGCAATAAAGGTTTCGCCAAATCCTCCAGCACTAAGTCGTTTGATGATTTGATAGCGTCCACTTAACTTAGTCGTTAATAGTTCCTGTTCCCTCTCCTCCAGCAAATTCTTTAAATCATCCTGTCCAGAGATAATTTCTTGGACAATGGGGGCAGAAACGTAATGTTTGAGAGTTTGGCGTAGTTGCTGTTTATTCTTCAGGTCTTGCATTGCTCCCATAGCGCTACAGAAAACACCAGTGAGAGTTATGTTAACTAAAGGCACTGCTGTAGGCAAAATTAGCCCCTGAGACACGAAAAATAGATAACTAATTTCTCCCCAAGTGATTACCCCGAGCACTGTCCAGCCTAGGCAAACTTGCCATCGCTTAATCCGACTGAATAAGTACCTGACGACATTAACCCCCAAAAATATCAACACTCCTCTGTGGATAGGATTGGGAATTGCTTGGACAATGGTACGACCTTCGAGTAGTGTTGCGATCGCATTAGCATTGATTTCCACCCCAGCCATTCTGTCAGACACAGGAGTCCGATGAAAATCTGCTAATGAGCTAGCAGTTGGTCCAATTAACACAATCTTGTCTTGGAAAGACTTACCATCGTCTAGGCGAGTCTGCCAGCGATTATCATCTAAGACATACCAGAATGGTATAGATGTAAATGCATCCGAACCGTAAAAGAAAATATTCTCTGGTTTGGGCTTTCTCTTCAGTCCTGATTGCTGAGCAGCTGCCTTCGCGTAGCGTGGCCTTTTGGCCAAGGTAGCCTCGTTAAACGAAGGTACTGTAAAAATCAGCTGATCAGATGTTTCTGCCAATTCTGGATTATTCTTAGCCCAAACTTTGGGAAACTGATTGGCTAGACGATAGATTCTACCATCCGGCTCAATGGGATAATTAATCGAACCTACAGATAGCTGGGGTGTCTCAAACAAAGAATTTGGCTTAACTAGCTTGATAGTCTCACCTTCAACAGTTTCGTAAGTATCATATATAGCGGCCAGTGTAACCCTTTCGCCATAGTTTTTTAGCACCTCTTTCAACCGTTGATCATCTGCCTCACCGTAACTACTGGGACTATCTAACACAATACTGACGGCAACAGACTTAGCTCCGGCAGCCATCACACGCTCAATCGCTTTAGCATAAGCAGCTCGTTTCCAAGGCCAGCTCTTGATAAGTTCTAAATCAGTTAGTGATTGAGACTCATCATTATCATAGGATTGATTTAAATTCAGAGACTCCTCATCAATTCCCAAAATCACTATATTGTCTGGGCCAGCCACCGGACCCCTAAGTTTGAAAAACCAAGCTTGGGTTTGTCTTTCCATCCGTTGCACTCCCTCCCAATCCCGAGCCGTCGAAATTGCTCCGAATAGGGGAAAAAAAACAGCTAGTAGGAAACCTAATCTAGCTTGATTTAACGGAGTATTTTGCTGTGATGATGTATCTTTCTTTGTATAAATATCTGTATACTGATTTGGTGTCTGGGAAGGAATAATCTTCCCCAACCACCTCCTAGGATTAATAAACATTTTGAGTATTTTACTCGTTTATTATCTATAGTATCTTAATCAATTTATTAACTTTATTAAGATTATGAAAGCCTGTTTAAAAAGTTGGTTAAGGAATACCCAAAGAGGACTTAAATCAAACTGGAAACCAAACTATATAAATAGTAGGGTGCCTTAATAAGGCACCCTATAGGTAGATTGACTGGCAAATATTATGTCCGGTAACAAAAGCCTTGGCCTATGGCCACGCTACGGGAATGGCCACGGGGGGCGCGTTCGATATTGTAGCGATGCCTCAGGTGCGACCCGTGGCGAATTGAATTACGGGTCAAACGGACCATTACGGTCTTGGGGGAAACCCCCACTCGCGCTTTGCATGGCTGACAAAGCTTGGGAAATCGGTAATTGGTAATCGGTAATAACTAATGGCTAATGGCTAATTGCTAATACCAATTTTATCTCCCCATCTCCCCATCTCCCCATTTCCCCACACTCCCTACTCCCTACTCTCTATTCCCTAAAACCATTGAGAACTTTTATGAATAAAATTGGTATTATGTCATACCAACTCGTTTGGTTCTTAGAGTAACGTTAACCCCTTCAGTGGATTGTTCCAATACTAATAATGGCGTTGGTTTTGCCTTTTGATCCCAACGCATGCAAACAATACGTCCTTGAATTGTTGGTTGCCAGGTATCATTTTCTGCATCTGGACTAAGAAATGTTTCAATACAATCAATAATTTGGCTAACGGTTGCCGAAGTGCGTTGAGTGGGTAATTTCATTAATTTAACTTGAATGCGGAAAAGCACTCCTACACTGCGTTTCCCTCGAATTTCTGTTTCGTACTTAACATCAAATGTTTCATTAATTTGACGACCTGACGTACTAGCAACACCGATAACATTTCTAGAGTCTTGAGTAGGTCGTAATGCTATACTGATTAACTGTTTTATTCTAATTTTAATTTGATTGATAACTGCAAAGTGGAATACTTCTTCTTCCATTCGCATTCTGAGGTAGTCCAGATTAAATTCCCGCGAGTGAACCAAATCAGGATTGGATTCCATTTTCCGGATAGTATTAAGCGCCAGCTTTAACTTTTTCCGAAGATCAGCAGTTTTATACTGCTCCAATTTCAGCTTTTTGTCCTTATCCTTGAATTGGAGCTTACCATACACCACTAATCCAATCACCACTAAAGTTAGTCCAATAGACACAAAAATCCAATGGTTCAAATTCCCCAGTTGCCCAGCAGAGACAGAGGTCTTGGGAATGGTAGATGGAGGTGAAGATGCAATTTTTACAGGTACAGAAACCTGAGTCCGTGATTCTCTGAAGATGAGATGATGGGACATAATCACTATCGAATAAAACTCAAAACCTCTTAACTAGAATTACTTTAGCGTGGATATCGTAAAAATTTTGTGAGCACCTGCTACTATTCGCTTCTGAATCAGTTAGTCAGAGACAAATGCTAATTCCCAGTATCTAAATATCAATGTTTTTGACTTTCTTTCAGAAGCCTTTGTCCTTCTCCTGAGAAGGACAAAGGCTTCTGAACTTCCGTTGTCCGGTGCAGGGGTGGAGCTTCCAGCCATATCCATCCATGGCCAAAAGGCCACGCTACGCGAACGGTTATTAGTTTCGATTAGTTAGTCTTTGGCTACTAATCTATATCATAACCTGGTTTTCGCTAGCAGTTTATAGCTATAAGGAGGCGCACTAGCTGAATCAATCATCCATTCGCTTAGCGTGGCCTTTTGGCCAAGGTTTTCTTGTTTCAGAAGCGTCCCAAGGATATAACCGGCTTCCCGCACCCCTAGGGGAAGGCATTTAAAGCATCTATAGTATTGTGTAAGGTATTGTAGCAATTTGGGGAACCAATGAAAGCCAATTCCGATGGAAGCCTTTTGCCTTACTTTAGTAATAGTGTTGGTATGGTGGATGACCCAAAGCTAAACTTAATGAACAATTTTAAGATACTCTATAGCTTATGTATCTAAGCATTCAGCTAACCCCAATTTTCCCTATAGCTGATACCGAACAAGCTAATAGCTTAGCTATTTAGAACAAGGATAGTGAGGTCGGTAAGGTTGCTTAGTAAAATCAATCGGTTTACCCCAAACAACGTGAAGATAATATGCCCCACGATACTTTAATTTTGCGATCGCTTCCGGTAAAAGAACACCGTTGAGCTTTGGCTGTCGCCAACGGACCCCACGATACTTACCAACAATTTTTTCTGATTTCATCTCAAAAGTTACTGGTTCATTTTCATAGGTAATACCACGGTAAGTGAATTTCATTATTTGATCCTCTTAATTGTTTGTTTTATCTGTATATTGATCACTCAAACTCAGAGCCTATACTTAGATAATTCCCGAAATTTAGACTAACGGAACAGTAAGCATTCAGGCTAGAGCTATCAGCTATCCGCTGATTGTTCGCGTAGCGTGGCCCATTCGCGTAGCGTGGCCAATAGGCCAAGGCCAAGGTTTTCCAAGATAACTCATGTAATCGCTCCCCTCAGCCCAATTCCTAAGTTTTCATTTATTGAAAAACTGACTGGTTAAATGCGGATAGCTCAATGGTTATAAGTAACAAATCTGTTTGACTGACTTTACTCCTAAAATCCTTGATTTTATGTAGAGAGCAGTTGAAGAGTAGCGAAACCAAAGCAAATTATTGCCAAGGTTGGTTTCACTATGTTAAAATAACCTCTGGCAGAGAAAAAATCACTCAACCAGGTAAAAAATTTACCGAAACAGCAATAAAATTAACTATCATCCTGATGATACCCAAGCTTCTGTAGCTTGGAATGCCAATCAGGCTTGCTCCCTTAGCAACCTTCTTATTGGTCAGTTCATCATCAGGACATTAGAAAATTTTGCTATCGGATGTTTTGTTTAGGTGCGCTTGACCCATTAAAAATTAAATTCGCCACGGGTCGCACCTGAGAAACCACTGATTAGCCCATTTCGCTTGTAGTTTGGCAGTGCTTTCGCGTAGCGTGGCCTACGGCCAATCGCTTAGCAGCTCCATTCGCGTAGCGTGGCCTTTTGGCCAAGGAGCATCCCATGACTAATCGCATAACTAAGGGTACACAACCCCCGCCATTACCTGTCTTTTTCTAGTTGGTATTATCCGTTAAGGATTAAATAAACTGCCCAAATCCCCATGGCTCGCAAATAGTGACTAGCCCGGAATGTCCCTACTGCTGTAATCGCTTCTGGTGTCCTAAATTGCAAGCCATGATCATAAACCTGCCTTACCACTGCTTCAGTTATACGTAAAGCTTCATCTTTCATGCCTTGCTGAATCAGAAATGCTGCTAATCCAAAATTAATTCCTGTCCAGACTTCCATCGGATGAGTCGCATCGGGATCTTCTGGTGTGCCATCGGGTCTGACTCCATTAACTGCTCCCAGTTGACCCTCATGGAACTTTAAAAAACAGGCATCATACACAGTCTTGAGGGCTGAGAGAGTACACTCTGGTGGTACAATATCCGGTAATCTCAGTAACTGAGCATAAAATTGACCACACAACTGGTCTGCCATCACCACATCTGACCCACTTTCACTATCTAGTTGATAGTACTGACCATTCCACAGCTTTTCTTGATAAATTGGCATAGCTTGTGCTAACCACTGGCGATAGCAGTCAATGGTGTCTTGAATAGAATCAAGGTCAGGTACTTCTACTAATGGGGATGTTGGTGGATAATTCTTGGTCAGAATTTCTCCAATTGCGATCGCACTCTCCAAGGCCGCTAACCACAACCCTCCACAGTAAGCACTTACTCCCTGCAATCGCCAATCATCAAAGGTCTGATCTGGTGCGCCATAGTTTTCTGGTATCCCATCCCCATCTTGGTCAAACCCCTTGAGATAAGCCAGTGCCTTGACAATGGATGACCAGCACTCCCACAAAAACTCTATATCTGTAGCGCTAGAAAAAACAAAATCCCGATAAACTTGTAAGACAAAGTCACTAGCTAAATCTTTCCACTGGTTACAATCCTGGTAGCTAGTATAATTAGTTTGTTGCCAAGGATGCTCATTGGGAGCTCCTAGGTCATGGGGAGTAGCATCCGCAATTTTACGTACAGCTTGAGCTTGGTTGTATCCAATAATACGCAGTGTTTCATCGCTAGTCGGAATAGCTCGGGCAAAGGCTTCTAGCACCGCTTTATCCAGTTTCGGCCACAGCATTGCTAGGGCAAAAGAACCATAGAGCCTCACATCCAGGCTTTCGTACCAACGGTAATCTAGACATTCCAATACACCAAACTGTCCAATTGGGTCAAGTTCAGTTGCTGCCGTCCAGAGAGTACCGCCATCGGTGAGCAAGTAAAGCTCATTAAACAAGGCCATCTTGAACCAATTCGGTAAATCCTGCTGATTTAAGATCGGTTCTTGCCATGATTCAATTTTTTCTCGCCACAGATCATGGTGCTTGAGAGCAGTGCGCACCATTGACCAGCCATTATTACCGTTGCGTCCAAAAAAGTCCGTGTATCTCCGGTAATAGTTAATACCTAATTTAAATTCTGTCACCGGGAAGTCCCAAGCCAGAATAAAAGGAATTTTGCAGGTTTTACCTGGACGAAGGGTGAAGCGAATTGCGATCGCGCACGCAATTTGTTCTCCTGGTGCCGCTGGGGTTTCATCTTGATGGTCTACCAAGCTACCATCCGTAGCAAAGGTATCCCAAACCTCTGCACCATCACCCACTGGATTCCAGCGACCGTGGTAAAACACCTCCATACTGGGATTAGTAACTGTAGCCAGGCACAATTGCCCTTCCCCTTCTTTAATCTCATCCCCCAGTCTCACCCGGTCTAGAACAAATCCGACCCGATAGTGATCCACAATCCACTGATTGAAATTCCCCGTACTATCTCCCCACCGAGGCTGGTACTCATACACCGGGCTGCCATCATCCCTTACCCGCACCTCGGGATTTTTAATTGCATTGCTAAACCAACCCACCATATTCTGCCACGTGAGCATGATGCTAAGGGTAATGGGGGTATCAGTAGGGTTGTGAGCCGTCCACTCAAACACCGCCACTGGGTAACTACTTTCCTGATAACATCCTGCCCAAATTGGGGAAAACTGCTCACAGGTTAGTTCAGTCTGAAAGACATTTTTATAGGTAAACCAACTGCGAGGATACAAAGCATGGTAGTGACCAGAAACCTCTGAGCTGTTTTCCTCACCTTTGCCTTGTGTTGGATACCATTGCCAAGAGCCTAGCTGACCATCCTCTGGTGGTTGAGTACATAACCCATAAGCCATCGGCTGAGAATGCTCTGGTTGTTCAAATACACTAAATTGACAAGGGGCGAGACTTTTAAAGATGTGTTCTCCCCCATCCAAGTGCCATAAATTAAAATCTCCTCGGGGAGAGCGACCAATACAACCAGCCCCAAATCCACCCAAGGGCATGCCGTGCCAGGGACCATCATCAAGATTACTTGGGTAACGGACAGTATAAGGGTTATCCCAGCCTAGTCCCAGGGGGCGTTGCCAGCTACACTCAGGAATTTTTGGGCGTGGTTGTTGATATATCATTACAGGGATCACAAATCAGGCTATTGATTTTATAGCTGAGTTTTCTTCTAAATACTCCAACGTTTTCAGCAGACGAACTGCTGAGTGATAGGCTTCTTCAGTTAATTCATGACGTTCCTGAGGGGTATCCACTAGGTCATTAACCACTAACTGCAAGCAAACAATCATTGGGGTCAGGTGAGTTCGCACTTCATGGGAGGTCTTGACTAACTCCTTTTTTACGACATTTTTAACCTCTCCATCGCTATTGTGCTCAAACTGCATCTTGTACAAACGAGAGTAGTAACCCTCCTTGTTAAGCAATTCCTCATGGGTGCCAATCTCAACCACTTGCCCTTTGTCCATAACCACGATTTGATGAGCTTTTTGGATCGTGGACAGTCGGTGAGCAATCACTACCGTTGTGCGATCGCGACAGAGTTCATCAATAGCTTGTTGTACTAACCGTTCGGAAACCGTATCTAAGGCACTGGTTGCTTCATCTAAAATTAAAATATCTGGATTCCGCAGCAGTGCCCGGGCAATAGCCATACGTTGACGTTGTCCACCGGATAATAGTACACCACGATCGCCTACTTTGGTATCAAACCCTTGGGGTAATTCAATGATAAATTCATAGGCATTGGCTCGTTTAGCTGCTGCAATAATATCTTCCTCGGTAACATCTTTCATTCCATAAGCAATATTGTTGCGCACGGAATTATTAAATAAAAACGTATCCTGACTGACAACCCCCATAGCTTGTCTGAGGGAACGGATATCGTAATCCTTCAAATCTGTGCCATCGATCGTGATTCGTCCTTCAACTGGGTCATAAAATCGTGGCAACAAATCTGCCAAGGTTGACTTACCGGCACCGGAAGCACCTACCAATGCCATAGTAGTGCCTTTAGGAATCGACAAATTAACCCCATTGATTACCAAATCCTGATGACCAGGATAGGCAAACGAGAGATTTTCAATGCGAATTTCTTGGGATAGCTTGGTGTAGATATTTTTACCATTGCTCATGATCGGTTTGTTGTCTCGCCGCAAAAAATCAGCCACGATTGCTGTACTAGCAGACACATTAGCAAACCGACTTCTTTGCCCATTCAACTGACTAATTACTGGTAACAAACGGAATAGTAAGAACAAATAAATCCCCAAAACAGTAGATATCGCTTCCAGTTCTTCTGCTGTACTATCTTGCAACAGTAGATTTTTACCCACAAAGACGATGGCTAAAATTGCCAATATTCCCGAAACTTCATTAATGGGGTTAATTGCCGCAAAATTAGCCTGGGATTCAAACTCAGCCTGTTCACGTTCATCAATAACTTTTTCAATTCGTTGATATTCATCTTGTTCATTACTAACTGATTTTATCAACCTAATTCCCGTTAATATTTCCAGTAATGATCCTGAATATTTTCTAGATTTTTCTGATAGGATTTTTCCAAAATTCTTAGAACGCTTAACAAAAAATTGATTAAAAATGAAAACGCCAAATAATAGAATGCTTGTTGCGATAGTGAGTTGCCACGAAATCGATATTAAAAGAAATACAAATACAAATATCGTGATTACTGTCGTAAATAATTGAATAGCAATTTTAATGGCATTTGCGGCTCGACCAATTTCTTGACTAATCCGATTTATAATATCACCAATTTTGGTCTTAGCATAAAAATCAATATCCACATCCAAGAGTAATTTAATCCCTTCTTTACGAAAGGTATTAATTAATTTTTTGGAGAAATAGGTAGACACTAATATATTGACATAGTTAGCTACATTTTTCAGGATAATGGCTAAGAGAACTATAAGTACCATAATCAGCAAGCGATCGCCCCCTTCAAAGCCATCAAAAAGACCCATGGTTTTCTGAATGATAGGCGGGGCTTTGCTTAGCTCTAGTTTCTTTTGACCTAAAAATTCCAGGACTAACGGCACAATTATGGTTGTACCAACACTGTTAAACATGGCACTGGAAAATCCCAGCAAGACAGTCAAGACAATCAAGATAGGATGGCGTAGTGCGTAGCTTAGGAGTAATCGATTAGGAGACATGATTACTGTTTCTTTACTGTTGAGTGTTGACTGTTGACTGTTGCTAAATGGGAAGACTTACGTGTGCTCTATTCAAGCATAAACAGTCAACAAAAAAGCTGTTACTTAGTGAGCCAAATTATATTATGTTGAACAGCTTAGCAGATTATAAATCAGCAATAACATCTGCAAGAACTGCCGCCATGGCATCAACACTATGGTACTTTACGCATAGCTCCCTGGCTTGAAGTCCTTTATGATTGGCAGCATCTAGATTCTGAAATATCTCTTGAATCCCCTCAGCTAGTTGTTGTGGCGAACTAGGCTCAACCAGATAACCGGTATCACCTAAAATAGTTGGGATATCCCCAATACGGGTAGACAAAACTGGCTTAGCCATTGCCATACCATCTGTCAATTTTAAAGGAAACTGAGCTCTAGCCGCCAGAGTATCTCGCTGGGGAACCACCACAATATGAGCTGCTGACAGAACCTCTGGCATTTCTTCGACTGGGGTTCTGGGCAATTTAATAATCCAACGTCCCCATTTTTTGATGAGTTGTTGATCATAATCATCATAGGGACTGCCTCCGACAATCACCAATCTTAAGTCTGGCTGATTGAGAGACTCTAGCGCTATTAAAACATCTTCAACTCCTTTGTGGGGTCGTGGCGCACCAGGAAACATTAGCACCCGATACTCCGATAACCCATAACGCTTGCGGCTGAGTTCTGGGTCATACTGCTCGGGGTCAAACAGATCGGTATCTTTACCATTAGATAGATAAACACCACCGAAGCGTTCCTTAAGAAACTGAGTATCTATAGTGATAGCGTCAGCATAATTAATCAAGTTTTCTACCCATTTGATATATAGGGGATGGTCTGGATATCTCAATTGACCATCTTTGGTAAGAATATCCCTACCGAACTGTTTAAGACTCGGACGATACTGCCATTGGTCGCCACCATACCAACTTAGTTCCCAATCATCCATATCTAGGATGATTGGACGACGGCTAGTAAACTTTTTCAGCACAGACAGACCAAAACTGGTGGGTTTGGGTTTTACGGCATAGATAATATCGCCATCTATCTTTTTTAACAGGTCTCGGGCAGCGGTTAAGACTCGAGGATATTTACCACCAGGGACTGAAGTAATGGTAAAACCCGAAGGAGGAGTTGCATATAACTCCTTCCCAAACATAAATCCCACAATCTCTATGGCATAGTTAAGCTTTTTCAGGACTTGTCCGAGCAAAAATGCCCGGATAGCACCACCACCGGACAAGTCACTGACAACTAGGGAAACTTTTCTGTTCATCCGATTTCGATAAAACTGGTACACGATATATTTTGATCAACTTCTCGTGTCAAAGTGATTAGTCCCCTTGGGTTTAGCAAGATATCCCAATTACCATGCACTAATGGTCACTAAAGAAGAAGTTGGGAGTCGGGAGTCGGGGTAACAAAATTGAATTTACCTCATAATTATGGAATTGTCCGATAATCTCAACTCGGGAGCTATTCGGAAGTGCTTACCCGCTAAACCCTTAGTGCTAAGGGTCAAATCTCAGGAAGACCAACCATTACCTTTCGATTTAGGTGGGGTGATTGACATTTTGCTAGATAAACACTTTAATCAGGGAAATGGCAAAGGGCGCATAGAATCAGTATTCCCGTTTCAAGTGCTATAATCTCATGTGTGATCAACTATCACCCTTTCCACACCCTAATCTAATCAAACAAGAAATCGACGAACGAAACTAACCCCTAAAACGTTGAAGGTTTCAGGGGTGTGGTAGATAGAAATTTATAATATAGGTAAGAAGGTAAAGAAAGGAAACAGAGGGAACACACGGAAGTAAAGGTTTATCATTGGGGTGCGACCCGTGGCGAATTTAATTGGAAGACTGTAAGCGTACCGGTACATCCAGCCAATCGCCAACCCTGTCCCTATGTTCCTACTCCATCCTTTGATTAGGCAATTATAGTTAATCCTTCAGTGTACCTTACATGTAACCCCTAAGCCTAACATGATTAATGATTAATCCTTCATCCTTTATGCTGCGGGAACCCTAAGGCCAGCATCCTTGACCCCATGGCGCTTCTGATGCCATTGCCAGGCGTTAGATAAGATGGTGTTTATATCGGAATACTGGGGATACCAACCCAGAAGTTTTCTGGCTTTATCACTACTACCGACCAGAGAGGGCGGATCACCAGGACGGCGATCGCATTCTATAGCTTTGATATCTTGTTTAGTTACAAGTCTGGCTGCCTCAATGACTTCTTTGACTGAGAAGCCGTTGCCATTGCCTAAGTTAAAGATTTCACTATCCCCACCCTTTAATAAATAGTCCAACCCCAAAACATGAGCAGAGGCTAAATCCTTGACGTGAATATAGTCCCGAATACAAGTTCCGTCAGCTGTGGGATAATCGGTACCAAAAATGGATATGGACTCTCGTTTACCTAAAGCAGTAAGCAGCACTAAGGGGATAAGGTGGGTTTCGGGGGTATGATCTTCTCCTAGCCTACCCTCTGGGTCAGCACCAGCGGCATTAAAATAGCGGAAGGTTACGGATTTAAAATCATAGGCGGTATGGAAATCCGATAAAATCCGCTCTACCATTAATTTACTCGCCCCATAGGGATTAATGGGGCTTTGAGGATGATCTTCTGGAATCGGTACAGTTTTTGGTACCCCGTAGGTAGCACAGGTAGAAGAAAAGACTAATTTATTAATTGATGCTGCTACCATAGCTTCCAGGAGTGTTAGTGTCCCGGTAACATTATTGCGGTAATATTTAGCAGGGTCAGTTACCGACTCTCCTACGTAGGCATAGGCAGCAAAGTGCATGACTGCACTGATATCATAGTCACTAAAAAGTTTGTCGAGTAATACCCGGTCATTGGTATCACCGACAACTAACTTCACCTTGAGAACATCTTCGACTATGTCTCGATGACCATAGACTAAATTGTCTAGAACCACGACATTGTAGCCAGCTTCCAAGAGTGCTAATACAGCATGGGAGCCAATATATCCTGCACCCCCTGTAACTAGCACAGTTGCTTTGGATTGCGACACTTGAATACCTCGCTGCTCTTACTAGATTTTTGCTTTTACCAAATTATTCCCTGGGATAGCTTGTATTTCCGCAAACTTGGGTACAATAGCCATCCCATTCCCAGATGCCAGAGTTGATTTGGTGATGCTTAAACCTAATAGTGACGCTATAGTTCAGCTGATTTATTGTGCCGGTTAATTATTCTGGCTTCAAGCCTCACCTCCTAGCGGTAAGGGGGTTGTGGGATTAAATACCTGTCAGACGCGCTTTGAAAACAAAAATTGAAACAATGTCCCATCCATAAGGAGCCTCAGGGCAGAGTGCTGATATTGTCTGGGGTAAGGTAGTATTTATGACATCATCACAAACCTTGCTGGATGGCTTCACGAAACCCTGAGGCTAATAATACAGGTTTGGTTTTAATCCCACACTTTCAAGATAGGGAAGTGTGGGTCGTTGTTGATTTTGGTCTCTAATTAACTAACTTGATAATCAACTAATTTCACACGACCAGTCTGAACATTATCAAATATCCGATTAATCTGGTGGCGTTCTGCGTCGCTTATATTGTAATCGCAGAGGAAGGCACTCGTCAGCTGTACATACTCTTGACGGCTCAATTGACCCCTGTTAATCATCTGGTTTACCATTGTCTCTATGTCCAGGTTGGATTGGCGTTCAGCTGTAGACGCCACAGATTTATGGTTTAGTCGATGGGAACTGAAAAATAGGGATTCTGGGGAGAGAGCGGTTTTCATGATTATTTAGCACCTCTGTATAATTCAATCGAGCCAACCTTAAGGGTTAGGGTCAAAGGAAGTATTTCGAGTAAAGAATAAATTTTGATGGTAGAAAAAGACAGTTGGCTGAAAACCTCCTTGACCATTTATTCTCTGTACCAGGCGACCTGGCAGTGTCTTTACCCGTTTACTTTTATCATGACACCGCCAATAAAAGCAAGATATCACAGTAAAGAAAGAAAAAAACGACTTAATTATTAATGCTACCGACTGATTTGCTAATTAGTAGACAAAATGGCGAAGAAATCATTCCCAAACGGTTGCTGATTAACAATCAGACCTGTGCTATGGCAGCTGAGTTAATCGGTTGCTTTATTGAGGCTACTGGTACCACCCAAGGGGAACTAGACCGTAAGTTGTCCGATTGGGAAGGAGATAGCCCTGACTACCGGGTTAAACGAGGTTTAGCCCATATTCTTAAAACGAGCTTCAGTACCTTTGAAGTTGTTAGCCCCATAGACCCTAAGGAACTCCGCCAACGAGTCTTTGCTCTGGCGGCTCAATCTGTTCCTAGTCGTCAGGCAACTCAGGAGACTCTAGAAAGCGTGAGCACTGCTTTATCTCAGGAATTAAACCAGGAAGTGTTGCCTGAGCAAATTTCTAAAGGACTTTATGCGGATTTACACGAAAATCGTATTCTGACCCAGTTTGATGACCCAGCACCAGAGGCATTACTGCATCGCTATAATTTATCTCAAGTCCAGGGTATTTTTTATCGGGCATCTGAGATGACTCTGAATGCTCACCGGAATGTTCCAGGGGAGTATAAGCTATTAATCCGCTATTTGAAGTTGTTTCAGTTGATGACTTACATTGAAGGGGATGCGGATCATGGCTTCACGATTACTATTGATGGACCGACTAGTTTATTTAAGCCGAGTACTCGCTATGGTTTAGCGATCGCTAAACTGATTCCAGCTTTACTACACGTTACTAAATGGAGTCTCAAGGCGACGTTACAAAGCCGTGACTCTTACAGCGGTACGATCAAGACGGGGCATTTTAGCCTTAATGACCGCTGTGGCTTGGTGACTCACTATCCCCCTGGTAAACCCTACGACAGTATGTTAGAGGCGTCCTTTGCTAAGCGTTGGGAATCTCAGAAAACTGAGTGGGTGTTAGAACGAGAAGTAGATTTAATTCCTATTCCTGGTAGTGTGATGGTGCCCGATTTTCGGCTTGTTCATCCTGATGGGCGAAATTTCCTATTAGAAATTATTGGTTACTGGCGTCCAGAGTATTTAAGGAAGAAATTTGCTCAGGTGCGCAAGGCCGAATGTGACAATTTGATTCTGGCGATTTCGGAACGGTTAAATTTGGATAAAGCTGGGGTTACGGTTAAGAATTTACCAGCTCAAGTTGTTTGGTTTAAGGATAAACTTTCACCGAAAGCTGTGTTGGAGCTTTTGAAATAGTTTGGGGAAAGGTACAGTTGTTGATGGTTATAGCAGGGAGTAGGGAGTAGGGAGCAGGGAGTAGGGAGTAGAAACCAGAAAGCAGCGCGGTCTCGCGCTGCATCAAGACAGAGGTAATAAAATTAGATTTACCTGATTAGGATTAAAAACGCTATAATTATAAGTTTAAGGGTGTGGCGGGACAAACACTCTAAATGGTATCGCTTTTTTGTGCGTTACATCGAAGGCAAAGAAGTTGAAGATTATCCCAGGTCGTTAAACCACCTTTGCTAAAAGGATGAATATGATCAGCTTTAAGCTCTCGAAATCCTTTGGGTCCTCGAAATAACCTGTGACACAGAGGACAGACATATCCATTTAACTCGCTATTAAAATTCTGCCTAAAGTAAGCTTCTTTCCAAGTTAAAGGAAAAGTTCTTCGCCGAGAATTACAGGGAGATAGTCCTTCCGATAAATCAACCATTTTTATGTCTATTTATTCAAGATTAATCTAACAATTTCAACAACTTTATCACACTGTTGCTTCTGTCCTTTTTCTCCAGTCCATTGACCTTTTGGTTCTGGGTATCCATTTTTTTCATCATTAAGTATCTCTCTGGCTTTATTTCGAGGGGTACGAATGAATTCACCCGCATGATTCCATTGTGTATTTGATAATTTTTTGGGAGATATTTTCAGCTCAGCAGCTCCGGCTATAAACAGAGCAAGCTGCTTGTACTTATCGACACTAATTCCGCTAAAACCTCGTGATAAAATGACTTGCATCCAATTAACAAATATGGTAAAGTACTCTCCCGAAATAACTTGAAAGTTTGAAAGGATTTGTTTGCTTCTTTCTTCTTTTGAATCTTCTTGATACTGAAGTTGACTACAGTAAATATCTAAGGCGTTCTCCGTTGAGCCGTTAAAAGACATTTTGAGATGATTCGGCCTTTTCAATAAATCATCAAGTTTTTGACGTTCAAGACAGATTAAGTACCACAAGAACATCAATGATGGTGTTTGACCTTTTGCTTTTTCTTTACCCTCCCACCATTGGTACCAAGGCTCTCTAGCTTCATCAAATTTATCCCAAGGATTAGAAAGTCCTTGTCTTTGCGCTAACTCAATCATTCGTTGAAAAGGCTTTGTAGTAGAGTTGGGTTCATCCTCTTCACTCACCTCTTCATTAGTGTCAGTAGGATTATCATGAATTCCAACTAAACGAATAAAGGTTACACTTCTAGACTGACTGTAATAAGCTAAACGAATATCTTGACCAGAAAGAGGAGTTCCTCCTTCGTTGATTCGTCTAAATATTTCTAGCTTAGTTTGTAACTCTATACTTTTAGGAAGATAAATTATAGTCAGCGGATAATCATTAAATATATCTTTAAGATCATCCTCCAAATCGCTGTATTTTTTGCCGATATATAGATGAGCTTCTGGTAGAATATAGTCAATAGTTTTATCATCACTGATAGAAAATTCATCATTAGCAAAACTTCTGAGAGTGTTGAGTCGTTGTTGCCCATCAACTACTTCGTATTTTCGGGTATCATCTTCACAAAAGAAGAAACCTGGAATAGTAAGGTTGTTAAGAATAGACTCAATAAAAAGTGATTGTTTCCTAAGGTTCCATTGATTAGCATCTCTCTGGTAATCAGGAATATAGACACGCCCTTTTTTTAACCTTCCTAAGATTGTGTCTATGCTTTCGCTTTGAGCTTTTGTGGTGTCTTGTACTAAAGGTTCAAACATACAAGCTCCTTCTGATTCTTTTAATCACTACTGGAGGCATTCTCTTCTGAGTTATAGCTATATAGTTCCCTATTCACATTCCCAACTAACAGGATTAGCTGTCGGAACCCAAAATCATCCCCATCCCCAGCAGAAAATCAGGGCAAGCCCAAGGGTGGTGCATGATAAGACAGGCTATGCCAGGGGCGAACCAGCGAAAAATGCGAGCTCGTCCCTAATCCACCCTACGGACTATAACCGTCAGCAAGGGCAATCTAGCCCTGCAGTTTCCCCACAAGATTATTCCTTCAAGGGTGTTTCAAAGATCACCACATGGTGGAAATTGGGCAGCAAGCGGTTGAGAGCTTGCTGATAGGCTTCGGCATCACTGCGGCGATTAAATCGCGCTACAGTGAGCCGTTGCATCTTAGGTAAGTGCCGAATTACACACCACGGTTTCAATCGGTCTCGGTAAGTTTGTCGAGTTGATATCATATAGTGAAATACCCCATTTCTATGGGTTGTTTTAAGAAAGGCGATCACCCAGTAGTTTTGCGGCCTCTTGGGTGATCGCCGAATATTATATTTACTATTAAATATGTAGTTGCGTAGTTTGTCAAGTCCAAAATGGGATTAATTAGGTTGCGAGTTCGAGAATTAGCGGCAGAGAAGGGTTGGACCTTGAAAGAACTTTCCGACCGTTCCGGAGTAACCTATAGCACTGTGGCTAGTTATGCCCGACGTAACGCCATGAGTATGACGGACTTTACAGCAATTCTGAAGCTAGCTCGGGCTTTTGATGTTATGGTTGAAGATTTGGTAGAGGTTATTGAAGAGTAGGGAGATGGGGAAATGGGGTGATGGGGTGATAGGGTGATGGGGAGTAAGAACGAAACCCTATACATAGATTGACTGGGGGCGGGTTGACTTCTGAGATGACTAAAACGTTAAACCCGCCCGGCCAGATTAAATGGCAAAATTACAAACTAGTAAGTTGCTGTTAACCCAAATCTAAATCCGTTACTGCTCCGACACTACTGGAAGAGACTAAGGTGGCATACTTGGCCAATACCCCTGTGGTATAACGGGGTTTGGGTGGTTGCCAACTAGCGCGCCGTTGCTCTAATTCTTGATCGGACAGATTTAGTTGTAAGGAACGCTGATGGGCATCAATGGTAATCATATCCCCTTCTTGGACTAATGCGATCGCACCTCCAACTGCTGCTTCTGGTGCCACATGACCGACTACCATGCCATAAGTACCGCCAGAAAATCGTCCATCGGTAATTAATCCCACGGAATCACCTAACCCAGCACCAATAATGGCTGAGGTGGGAGCCAGCATTTCCCGCATGCCTGGACCACCCTTTGGTCCTTCATAGCGCACCACAATCACATCACCAGACTTGATCTTACCGGCCAGAATCGCATCTAAGCAGGCTTCCTCGGATTCAAAGACTCGCGCTGGACCGGTGATTTGAGGATTTTTTACTCCAGTAATCTTTGCTACTGACCCTTCTGTGGCTAGATTGCCTTTCAGAATCGCTAAGTGTCCTTGAGCATACACCGGATTATCCCAAGGACGAATTACATCTTGGTCAGCAGGGGGTTGATCAGGTACATCTGCTAACACTTCCGCTATCGTTTGGCCGGAAATAGTCAAGGCATCCCCATGGAGCAAATCATGGACTAACAGCATTTTCATGACTTGGGGAATCCCTCCGGCGCGGTGCAAATTTACAGTGACATAGCGACCACTGGGTTTGAGGTCACACAGCACTGGTACTTTAGCCCGGATGGTTTCAAAGTCATCAATGGATAACTCTACTCCAGCCGCATGGGCGATCCCTAACAGATGCAAGACAGAGTTGGTGGAGCCACCTACTGCCATAATTACTGCGATCGCATTCTCAAAAGCCTTACGTGTTAAAATATCCCTTGGTAGTATTTGCTGGCGAATTGCTTCGACCAACACAAAGGCAGATTTCTCAGCACTATCAGCTTTTTCAGCATCTTCCGCCGCCATCGTAGAAGAATAAGGCAAACTCATCCCCATTGCCTCAAAAGCAGAGGACATGGTATTAGCGGTAAACATACCGCCACAGGAACCAGCACCAGGGCAAGCGTTAAGTTCCACCGCCTTGAGTTTAGCGTCATCAATCTTGCCAGCACTGTGTTTCCCAACCGCTTCAAAGGCACTAACTACCGTTAAATCTTCACCATCGAGATGTCCTGGTTTAATCGTGCCACCATAAACGAAAATTGCTGGGATATTCATCCTGGCAATAGCAATCATCGCTCCTGGCATATTCTTATCGCAGCCGCCAATTGCCAAAACCCCATCCATACTTTGGCCATTACAAGCGGTCTCAATGGAATCAGCAATTACTTCCCGGGATACCAGGGAATATTTCATCCCTTCCGTTCCCATGGAAATCCCGTCACTAATGGTAATGGTACCGAACATCTGAGCCATAGCACCAGCAGTTATCAATCCCGCCTCTGCTCGTTTGGCCAAATCATTTAACCCCACATTGCACGGAGTAATAGTGCTGTAGCCATTAGCAAGACCAACAATGGGCTTAGTAAAATCGTCATCAGTGAAACCAACAGCCCTCAGCATGGCTCGGTTAGGCGCTCGCTGAACACCTTGGGTAACCACTTGGCTTCTCAAATTCTCCGGCATGGATATGTTCCCCTCAAAGGTTAGAGTCTCTATCAGAGATTTTAGATTTAGCTATCAAAATTAGCTATCATAACTCCCTCTTGCCTATTGCCTATTGCCTCTTGCCTCTTGTCTCTTGGCTCTTGCCTATTGCCTATTGCCTCTTGCCTCTTGTCTACTCCCTAATATTTCATTATCTGACTAATAAACGATTACACTATCATTGCGCTTTTTGCTGGCACTTTGGCAAATAAAGCTAGCATATTCTAGCAATAATAATTCATATTAGATGCCATATAGCAGAACCACGTAGCTGATTAGTTGTCAATATTAAAGGAATTATGATGGATGGGGCAGAATTATTGAAGCGATATGCTTCTGGAAAACGAGACTTTCCAGAAGCTAATCTACAGGGAGTATCTTTGGCGGGAGTCAACCTGAGCCAAGCTAACCTACGACGTGCTAATCTCAGCCAGAGTTGTCTCAAGGGCGCTATCCTTAAAGGTGTCAATCTGCGAGAAGCGAATTTATCTGGTGCAAATCTACAAGGAAGTGACCTGTGTGAAGCCAACCTAATTGTTAGTAACCTCAGTCAAGCAAATCTAGCCAAGGCTAACTTGAGTAATGCCAATCTACGCAGTTGCCGCCTGATTGGAGTCAATCTCAGTAAAGCTAATCTCAGTGAAGCAATTCTGAGTGAGGCAATTCTCCAGGATGCTAACTTGAGTCAGGCAAAACTGATTAGCACATCCTTAAACCGAGCCAAGCTTTCCCAAGCCCTTTTGGACGGAGCGATTTTAGAGGGAGCATCCCTCAACAACTCTATTCTGATCGAAGCGAATCTGATGGGGGCGAATTTGTCCCATACCCTACTCAATGGAGCCAACTTGACTAAGGCCAATCTCAATCAAGCAGACTTGAGTGGTGCCATAGCAAGTGGCTGCACCATGAGAAACACTATCCTAACGGATGCGAATCTCAGAGGAGCAAGGATGAGTTGGACAATTCTCCATGCTGCTAATCTCACTAAGGCTAATTTATACCGAGCTAACCTGTGTTGGTCGAATCTTAGCGAGGCAATATTGATTGAAGCTGTTTTAATTGATGCTAACCTCAACCAGGCTAACCTGCGTGACGCTAAACTTAGCAAAGCAATTATGCCAAGTGGCAGTCAGCATCAATAGTTGAACAGTTGAAGCCAGATTTTGATCAGCCCAATCACGAGAATCCCTTGTCTATTAGGAACTTGAGAAATTATAATCAGCCCATATGATCGCGCTCGCGCTGGAGAGTAAACTCACATTCGGCTAAAATTTCCTAAAACTTAATCAACTTTTCCTCAGTCAAACTGTCATCCCAGGGTTTAGTATGACATTCGGTGAATGATTAGCTGGAAGTTCCTATAATTTTATGTCCCTTGCACCTCTGTCTGAGGCTTTTGAGAATAATCGCTTTGAAAGTATTAGTTTAATTGCTACCGATATTGATGGCACCCTAACCCTGAGTGGCAAATTTACTTCCTCCTTATTCCATGCCATAGAAGAATTGACCAAGACAGGAATCCAAGTGTTGCTGATTACAGGTCGTTCCGCTGGCTGGGTCCATGGTCTGAAAACTTATCTGCCAGTGATGGGAGCGATCGCAGAAAATGGCGGTATATATTTCCCCAAAGATAGTCAAATCCCAGAAACCTTAACCCCTATTGAGGATATAACTCAGCATCGCGAGAGTCTCAATCACACCTTTCAAGTCCTAAAAGCTCAATTTCCCCAGCTACAAGAATCTGTGGATAACCGCTTTCGGTTGACGGATTGGACATTTGATGTTAGAGGACTAGCCTTTGTCCAATTACAAACCCTGGCAGAACTCTGTCAACAACAGGGTTGGGGCTTCACTTACAGTACAGTTCAGTGCCATATTAAGCCAATCGAGCAAGATAAAGGAACAGGCTTGCTGCAAGTGTTAACCAGACACTTTCCCCAACTCAAACCAGAGGATATTATGACCGTTGGCGAGAGTCCTAATGATGAGTCTATGTTTGATACCAGCAAGTTTCCCTTATCAGTAGGGGTGGCTAATGTCTTAGACTACACGAGTTATTTGACTCATAAGCCAGCTTATGTGACTTATGCTAAAGAATCTGAAGGCTTTTGCGAGTTAGCACAATTGTTACTACTGAAAACCTTTACTGGATAATTGGTAACAGGTAATTGGTAACTGTTAATTAGTCACCAGACATGATATCAGTTGTTAATTTGGCGATAGTGTTTCCATTTGATTTGTGAAACAAGCACAGTCTTTAACTAAGACTTTCAGATAGTTTTGCGTTTACAAATCATTTATAAACGCTATCTTGCTATATTTTATAATTGTATTATTTTTTAAATAAACTTTAATAAATATTTACATAAATATAATGAATCACGTTTATCATGTGTATAAATAATACGAACACTAAATAAGTGAGGGCAATTCAAGGGAATCTGTTTGCAGAAGATGGGGCAGATGGGGGGGTGCATCTCAATGGATGCTATTTGACGTGGTGGTGCGTTACGGGCAGCAACCTAACACTTGCTATGGCTTGTGTCTTGGCGAGCCCGTCCCTAACACACCCTACGCCACTTTTTTACAAATATGAGATGCACCCAGATGGGGAAGATGAGGAAAATGAAACTGGCGGAGATTTTACTCATCGGTTGGAACCTCCGCAATTTTCCTGGCCTCCTCTGACAAAATTTTCTTTCTCTGACAATGGGATGCACCTACTCAAATCACCAATTACCCATTAGCCATTACCCATTACCAATTCCTCATTACTAATTATTCCCTAGCCATTACCTATTATTCAGGGGATTTATTTGTTGTAAATCTACCGAATAATTGGTATTTGCTATTAGTTGTCATGGAGTGCTCTACAGCTTTTTAAAAGCTTTCACAATTAATTGTTGGATTTAACGCCACAATTAAAAATTTAAGTAAAAGGATTATAGAAACATTTTTTTAGACATCCGAGGAAAAAGCTTTGCTGATCAATACTCCAAGATTCAACAAAACATCGGTTGAGCGCTTAGTCAATTTTTGGTCAAATCGCTATGTACCAGATTTATCAATTATCGCTAAAAATAATGATGTTTTAAAGATTTCTGATTTGCTAGACGTTGCTTCTAGAAAGGGGCGCACTCAAACAGTTACCAAGTTACACCGTTTAATCCAAATTAATTGTGAGTGTGCGGGAATTAAAACAGATGCTATGTTCTCGTATATTCCTAATGTGGTTAATTTGACCGAGGCTAAGCGAATTGCTGAATTTGTTTGCTCCGTTTACCAAAAGGTACTGGAAATTTACCAAGAGCAATCGCCGAATCCTAGTTTAATGGCAGCAATACGACTAGGAGAGACAATTAATTTCTTCACAGATTTATCTAGCCCGTGGACAATGGTAGCGCTAGAATTGCCAGCCATAGAAAAGCTAGCCACCTCTCTCGAACCTGTATTGCGGCAAATGCGGGAGCAACATATATCAGCAAAAGACCGTAGAGCCATTGGTTTTGTTACCACACAGTTTCACTTCAGCACTAAGTTAGTACTCAATCGGCTGACATTGCCAGAACAAATCTTGCTAAGTCCCTACTTTAAGTTTGTGGAGGAGCAAGTTTCTATCCCCTGGCAACGAATCTGTAATGCAGCGGCTTTGCATGATTTTAACTCACCTACCTTAGCCTTAGTCGAACAAGTCTTACCTGCTAGTCAGGATATTGCTCAGATTGTCTACCAACGCACAGGGGAATTGCACTCTGGTCATTTTAGCCGTCGGGGAGGGCTGGACGATCTAGGAATAAAGACTTCCACTATCAGAGATTTAGAAATGTTCCAGGGTTACCTATGGCTATGTGCTTTGGAAGGGAATATGGCATCAATAGAACAGGAACTGTTGCCGTTGTGTTTACTGGTATTTCCTAGTGTAGACGTAAGTTGGAAACTGGCCGAAAAAATGTTGAAGTTACTGGTGGATGAACTAAAGGCTCGTGTAGAGTCAGATCAGATGTACCTGTTGCTTCCTTATACTCAAAAACTGCTGGAGTTATTCTCTGACCTGGACGAGAAGGCGTTATGATATCATCTAGCAATTCTCAATTGGTTGAGATAATTTGCTCTTGGGTTAATGGGAGTAGGGACTAGGGCAGGGCTGTTCTATCGTCGGGTATATCTACTTAAACCGATGGCAATATCCTCGATATAGTCTCGGTATAGAATGATAGAGAACGTCGAGTTTGATCAAATAATTTTAAATATGAATAGTATAGTTTATTGACTATAATAAGTAAATCATTTGGGCAGCAACCTAGGAATAATGCATTCCTTATTGATCGTATTCTTTATCATAATTTTAGCAACAACAATTCGGGGATACTTAGGATATAGAACAATCGTCGATTTTGCTAAAATAAATCAACACCATACTTCTTCAGTAGATGCTGACGGGGTAATTTTACATTGCGATGATCCCATCGGGGCTAGGGCTAGTTTATACTAAACTGTAGTTTAAATGTATACATAATTAAAATCAATAAGACCCCCTGGTGGTGTTATAATGATGTTGTAAAGGATTTAACCATTATGGAAACCGTAGACCAGAAACGGGCAGTTGAAATCTTGTCGGAGCGCCTGGGTAAAACCCAGGACTATCTTTGACATTGCTGCTCTGAATGCCAAAATTCAAGATTTAGAGCAGCTGGCAGCTCAACCGGATTTTTGGGATGATCAAAAGTCAGCTCAACAGATCCTTCAACAACTCAACGACCTAAAATCTAACCTCCAACGCTATAAACAGTGGCAATCCAGTTTGGAAGACACTAAAGCAATCTTGGAGTTGCTAGAACTAGAAACCGATGAGGCACTGTTTGCAGAAGCTCAAACCAACTTGACTCAGCTGAATAAAGAACTGGATCGCTGGGAATTGGAACAGCTTTTATCTGGTACCTACGACGCATTAGGTGCTGTCCTCACCATCAATGCGGGGGCTGGTGGAACCGATGCCCAAGATTGGGCTGACATATTACTGCGCATGTACACCCGTTGGGCAGAGAACCATGGTTATAAAGCCCACCTAGCGGAAATTTCCCCAGGGGATGAAGCTGGGATTAAGTCTGCAACTCTGGAAATAGACGGACTCCGCGCCTATGGTTACCTGAAAGCGGAGAAAGGTACTCATCGACTGGTTAGAATTTCCCCGTTTAATGCTAACGGTAAGCGACAGACTAGTTTTGCTGGAGTAGAAGTGATGCCTGCGGTGGATAATACCGTTGAGCTGGAAATCCCCGAGAAGGATTTAGAAATTACCACCTCCCGTGCTGGTGGTAAGGGAGGGCAAAACGTCAATAAGGTAGAAACTGCCGTGCGGATTGTCCATATTCCTACCGGCCTGGCTGTGCGCTGTACCCAGGAGCGTTCTCAATTGCAAAACAAAGAAAAAGCCTTAGTACTGCTGAAAGCTAAGCTACTGGTGATTGCTGAGGAGCAACGAGCTCAAGAAATTGCCGAAATTCGAGGGGACATGGTGGAAGCGGCTTGGGGAAACCAAATTAGAAATTATGTGTTTCATCCTTACCAGATGGTGAAAGATCTGCGCACTAGTGTGGAAACCACAGCAGTTAATGATGTCGTTGATGGTAATATTGACTTATTCATTGAAGCGTATCTGCGTCAAGAAAATCAGTTAACTAACTAATCACTAATGATTGGTCATTAGTGATTGTCAAAGTTCGTTGATTGTTACTGACCAATAGTCAGTGCTCAAGTTTCAAGTAAGCAGGAATTAGGCAAAATTTGGCAACAAACTAGCCTTATGTCTAGGGTGCATTGAGAAAGCAGGCTACAGCTAAAGTTTCTGGGTTAATCCTAGTAACAATTGTTAAGTCTGCTGTTAGATTAAAATCAGCCAATCAATTATTACGTAGAGTACTTGTGTTCGATGAGCAACCCACCTTCACAAACCCAACAGCCAGAACAAGGTCTGGATACAACTACAGCCCCAGTCGATAGCGGTTCAAGTGAACCTAAGCCTAGTTACACCAAGTTAGCCATGCGCAATATGGTGCGCAAGGGAGGTAAATCCCTGAGGCACTTTTTCCTCACCGTTTCTGGTTTATTGGCCTTAATGGTGGGTCTTGCCTACCTAACCCGTTAGTTAAAGAGTTTCTTAAGTTTAGTTAAACTTACTTTTGACAGCTATCTCAAAGAAGAGAGCAAGAGTCAGCGAACAGTAAGGATAGTGGTAGACCAATGTTTAAGGAAGCCGAGACCTAGCCAATCGGCTAGGTGACTGCAGTAGGTTACCCTACTGGTAGCCAAGCCTTGTCTTGATGCAGCGCGGTCTTGGGTAACCTCCACAGGTCGCCGCTGCATCGCTTTGGAGAAACTGAGTGTGAAGTTTGAATTGAGTGTACAGGATTGTTTCTTTAATATCTCAAATTTCGCTGAAACCATTACTAGCCAATCCAGCAGCCCAATTTCCCTCCACACTTGGGAAAGCTGGTTTGACCAATGGCTAGTTGCCCTCGGACCGGATTTACCGGAAGCCCAGAGCTACGAATTGAGTCTTCGCCTTACCGACAATAGTGAAATTCAGGCACTTAATTTCCAGTACCGCCAAAAAAATCAGCCTACAGATGTACTTGCGTTTGCAGCTTTAGAGGTAGACTCACCTAAGTTATCACCTCAAAAGCAATTATCGGTGCCTCTATACTTGGGTGATATCGTGATTTCGGTAGATACTGCTGTTCAACAGGCTAAACAGCAGGGGCATTCTCTATCCACGGAACTAGCCTGGCTGGCCACCCATGGCTTACTTCACCTTCTAGGATGGGATCATCCGGATGAGGAAAGTCTAGTGAGAATGCTGGATCAGCAGGAGACTCTACTTCAGAGGGTAGGTCTTTCATAATGATTCCTAGAAGTCTGGTGTACTTTTGAGTATATCCCTAAAGGTTAATCGTCCTACCCCATATGGGAAAGATGAAGGTATACCCAAGACCTATCCCTGAACCGATAAATGGTGTTACCAAAGGCCGAATCATATCAAACTCAGTTTCTCGTGTCTAATACCTTGCCAATGACTCAAGAGCTATCTATTGTACCAGTACCCCAATACTCTGACTCCAAAGTCAAACCTAAGCGAGATTTGGCTTGGCGAATTGCTCCGACATTAATGATTAGCTTCAAATATGCCTGGGCTGGGGTTCGCTATGCCTTTCTCTCCCAACGTAACTTCCGGATCCATACAGTCATTGGCACTCTAGCCATTACCTTGGGCATTTTTTTACAAATACCCCTCGTAGAACTGGCTGTGATTGGGCTAACCACTGGGCTAGTCATGGCTATGGAGATGTTAAATACAGCTATTGAATCGGTCGTAGATCTAACTGTTAAACAGACTTACCATGAACTTGCTAAAATTGCTAAAGATTGTGCGGCTGGTGCAGTGCTGATCTCAGCGATAACTGCTATTTTTGTAGCCGGTTCCCTGCTACTCCCACCCCTAATCAGTAGAATTGAGTCAGTTTTGGGCTAAACACCCAATTAGACTATACAATATGCGACTATACGATGAAAGTATATGACTGGATTATCGTTGGTGGTGGCATTACTGGAGCAGCACTTGGGTACGAATTGTGTCGCCAGGGTTTGAGTGTTCTGATTTTGGAGCAACATCCTACCCTAGAGGGAGCAACTCGCTATAGCTATGGTGGTCTTGGCTATTGGTCAGGAAAATCAAGGTTAACTCGAGTGCTATGTCAGGAAGCTAGAGAAATTTATCAAAATTTATCTGAGGAATTAGAAACAGATACCCAGTTCCGGGAATTAGACTTATTGCTGACCATTGACTTCAAAGATGACTTTGAACAATTGGCAGCAGATTATGCCCGTTTTGCTACTCCCCCAACTTGGGTGAGTGTGGAGGACGCTTGTGCCCTCGAACCCCTACTCAATCGAAATGCGATCGCAGGAGCTTTTACCGTCCGTCATGGGCATATTCATCCTGGAAAGACTACTCAAGGTTACCTGAAAGCTTTCCGGCGTTGTGGGGGGGAAATCCAAATTGCTCGTGTGCTTGAACTGGTAAGGAGCTCAGATGCTATCAAAGCAGTCAAAACAGTTGCAGCCACCTACCACACGGCTAACACTGTTGTCTGTGCTGGTGGACTCAGTCGCAGCTTACTGAAAGCTTCCGGAATTCCTGTCTACTTGTATTTCACTCATGAGGAGATGATTGAAACTCCCAGAGTTGACATCAAGCTGCAGACAATTGTTATACCAGCAGATACAAAACGGTTTCAACTGGAACAGCAAGCCAGTACTAAGTCAGTTGAACACTTGTGGGATGAGCCTGGTCATGAGTTAATACCACCCATTCTTGATGCAGGTGCAGTGCAGTTTTTAGATGGAAGTTTACGGATGGGTCAGCTGAGTCGTGTGCTGAGTGACCCATCGGCAACTATAGCGCCAGAGAAAGGAGAAGCGGAAATTCGTACTCAAGTGGGTAAAATTCTACCAGCTCTTGAGAAATTACCAGGAACCTGGCATCATTGTTTAGTAGCATTCAGCAACACTGGTTTGCCAGTGGTTGGTTCCTTCAGTGGTGTGGAAGGAGTTTATATATTTTCTGGTTTTACTAACCCGCTGGTATGTGTGCCACCGCTAGCGAAGCGCTTTGCTAATTGGGTTCAAGGACAAGAGGATGAAATAATAGCCAACCTGTCCCCCGCCAATTAAAAAAGTATTATGTTAAGTTAAGCTAGGTTAAACTTTATTAAGAGTCTGTTGGTCATCGAACCATAGTCTCAGTGAAACTGCCAGTAAGGTGTGCCAGTAAGGTGTGCCAGTACAGTGTGCCAGTACAGTGGTTCCATCATCGCTCAAGGGTGTTCGTCAGGGCGACTCTGTCCAAAGACTGGAACAGAGGTAGGGTCACAGAAGTATTAGACTGACAACTCAGTTGTGTTAATGCTCACAGGCACATACAAATTTAACCTGCATAATAATTTAAGCAACGGATGTTTTGTTGACACCATATTACTGTTAACTTTTCTTGGGTTAAGGCTCAACAGTCAACAATCAGCAAGTTAAATTTTCATTAAGATAAACAATGGGTGTCGGTGTCTGACTTAACGTGGAACCGAAGGTCTAACCCTTAGCTGGTGAGGGAAGCTAAGTAATTAGGTCGTGCTTACAAGCGAGTTATGAGCCTAAACTAGTTATGAACCTACAGGTGATGGCAATCCCCTCCCCTCAACCCAATCGGCTGTAATAGGGGTCTTCTGCCAAAAACTAATGATCCAAGAACTAATGACAATACTGGAATTACAGTTAAGGGATTATGACAAAAACTCGCTCTAGGTGGCAGCTTGTGGTGGTAGGGATTTTGCTACTGCTGACTCTTCAGTATGTGCTGTGGCGATCGCTGTTTACCCTCAATATGGATACCCTGGTCAATGGCGTCTTTAGCTTGGGATTATTACTAGCGGAAATACTGAGGCTAGTTGGTAGCACCATTCAGCTGTTTTTCTTGTCCCAGATAAAAGATAGAAGTCGGGAAGCTGATTGGGGTGAATTATCGGTTATTAGTGGTCGTTTTACCCCCTCTGTTGACATCCTGATTCCTACTTATAATGAACATCCCTCTATACTAAGACGAACAATTATTGGTTGTCAAGCTTTAGAGTATACAAGAAAAACAATCTATCTTCTGGATGATACTAGACGTCCTGAGATGAAAAAACTTGCAGCTGAGCTAGGGTGCGAGTATATTACGCGACCAAATAATCTTAATGCTAAAGCAGGTAATTTAAACAATGCCCTTCCTCAAACCTCTGGGGATTTAATTGCTGTATTTGATGCTGATTTTATTCCTACTAGGAACTTCCTCAAGCGGACTGTGGGTTTCTTTAAGGATAAAGAAGTCGCTTTAGTACAGACTCCCCAAAGCTACTATAATCCGGATCCGGTTGCCTATAATTTAGGTTTAGAAAATATCCTGACGGCAGAAGAGGAATTATTTTATCGACACATTCAACCAATTCGGGATACCACAAATAGTATTGTGTGTTGTGGCACTTCTTTTGTGGTCAGGCGCAGTGCAATCTTAAGTATTGGTGGCTTTTTTACCGATTCCATCGCTGAAGATTACTATACTGGCGTTTGTTTATCAGCTCAAGGCTATAAGTTAATTTATCTTGATGAAAAATTAAGTGCTGGCTTGGCAGCAGAGAATATAGCAAGTCATGTATCTCAGCGGCTAAGATGGGCACAAGGTACCTTACAGGGACTTTTTCTAGAGGCAAATCCATTAAGAATTCCTGGACTTACTAATCTCCAAAGACTAGTTCATTTAGATGGGTTGCTTTATTGGTTTACTAGCTGGTCACGAATTTATTTCCTAATTGTTCCCATAGCTTATACATTTTTCGGGATTATTCCCTTTAAAGCAACAACTACTGAAGTCTTGTATTTTTTAGTTCCTTTCTATTTGCTACAGTTTTCTATATTCTCGTGGATAAACTGCCGCTCTCGCTCCGCTTTCATGTCAGATATTTATTCAGTAGTGTCATGTTTCCCGATTGGATTAACGGTTTTCCAGACAATGCTTAATCCTTTTTCGAGAGGATTTAAAGTAACCCCAAAAGGAATATCTCGGGAGAGTTTTAATTACAACTGGCAGTTAGCATCGCCGCTGATTATTGTTTTTGTTGCTACAGCAATTAGTTTTGGGTTTAATCTGACCGAATTCTTGATACCAGCCAGCAGTTTACCATCCCTAGAAATAGCCGAAATTACCCAAGACATCAGCTTAGCTTGGATTTGGAGTGGCTACAATCTCCTGGTGCTGAGTATCGCCTTACTAATCCTTTTGGATTCTCCTAATCCGAATACTAACGAATGGTTTGACTTACGTAAAGTGGTGCGAATAAATATAGGAGGTCAAACCTATTGGGGCATCACTAAGTGGATTTCTGAAGTAGGTGCTCAAATCAAGCTGACTGAGAATCTATCTATCTCCCTTAAAGACAATATCAAAGTAAGTCTAAAAATAATGGGGGAGAACTTGCGACTACCAGGAAAGATTACTAACACAGACCTCACCAGTGAAAGTCCAACTCTCCAAATAGGATTTAATGAGCAGATGAGTTTACCCCAAACACGGTCTTTAATTGAAATGCTTTTTTGTGGTGTGGGTCAGTGGAAACCTTGTGATACCCCTGGAGAATTCAGCTTGCTGTGGCTTTTATTAAAAAGTTTTATGCAGCCGAGATTTGTGTTTAACCGTAATCCAAACCTCAGTACAATTAGCTCCACTGAGGTACCAAGCTCTAACCTTACCAAACTCAATGGTGGGATGGCTGTGGTAGCACCAGCGCCAAAGGCGATGGAAGCCGTTGCTGATTTCCAAGATGACAATAGCTCCCAACCCTTGCTCAAACCTATTTCACGCTATGCTCAGCCTACTATAAAACTTCCTAGTGTTCCTCAAAGAGTCGGTGAAGAACTTGCTATCAAGGTGGCAATACCAATGAATCCAGAACTAAACTCCCAGGTGGAGGCGAGCGCTCATTGGGAAGCCGAAGGTGATACCGTTGTAATCAAAGTGGCGATTCCCAATGAACTAATCGAGAGCTAAATTCCCAGCTAAATGGGATTGACCTTGGCCTTTAGGCCACGCTACGCGAATGGTCACGCGGGGCGCGATGCTCGGTACGAGCCACTACGCGAACGCTAATTAAAAAACGACTCAAGAGCAGCTATGCTAGCAAAAAAGTGCATTGAGCCAAAGGCGATCTAAAGGGAACAGAAGTATAAATACATATCAGAACATATCAGACATCACTTTTGCCAGAGCAGCACTTACGCAAAACTCGGCATTAAACGGACTTAAGTAGTAGTAGAGTGCGTTAATAACGCACCCTACAGATAAATTAACTGGGTAAGTCTTGTTATAGCTTGTCAATAACCAAGAAAGTTTGTTTAGAAACTCAGCTCTAGGTGAAACCGCCAGCCCAGATATATCGCCCCGGTTGGACTCGTTTCCAGCCTTTAGATTCACATCCTTTAGTTAAAGTGTTACTAATGGATTTACGGGCTACATTTTTCTTATTAGGATCCAAACCATTAGGATAAAGCACGTCCAAAACATCTGCGGCACTCATGATCTGTGGATAGTGTTCTCTTAACACAGAAGCCACTAGCTCATATAAAGTCATATACTTTAATTGCTCTAACTTAGGTAGTGGAGAAGGCCGACTAACTTTGCTCTTGGCAGGCTTTCTCTGAGATTTATTGGTAGAAACTACATCGGGCAAATCTTCAGCAGAAAAAGTGTAGCAATCTGGAGAGTCAGGGTCAGAGTGCCATAACCCCTGGCTCTCTCCTTTCAGCAAGATGGATTTGACCAGAGAAGTTTTCGAGGCAATATCCTCTTTGCCCAACTCTCCAAACAGCTCCCTGATCAGGTAATCAACGTGGAGGATCGATCCCCTGTGAGTTTCCAGGAGTCGGTCAATGGCTTCTGTAATCCTCTGCTCCTGGTAATCGAGTTGTTGTTTGAGTCCTAATGGTGATTCATCTAATTCAGTTTCAGTGGAGAAGTCTGCGGGCAATTCAGTTACTGACGTGGTGAGGTAGTATTTTTCCTGCTGGTTGTGGTTACGATTTCCAGGAGGGAGGAACTTGTTAGAATTGTTTTCTGGTAGAGCTAATGCATTCGTATTTAGCAAAGCTTTAGCATGGTTAAGCTGTTCTCTTGCAACTGTGGCAGCTTGTTCATGATACTCCACCATTTGTCGGTAGTAATCAACCAAATCTGCTAACATGTTTTGACTTTGCGATGGTAGCGATGGCTGTGATGGAACATAAGACATCTACTTTTTTCCCCCAGATTCGTTAGCGTATTGATACCGAAGGCACTTTCTGGCTACTCCTTTGCAGCGATTTCCATACTTGGGACAACAGGTAGCATAAGTCTCCCTCTCTGCAGGCGAATTGCAGTAGTGGCAAATGAACTTGTAAACCCGTGTATGGATAGTACGCCTGTGGGCTCTTACTTTGTATTCTCGAACAAAAACTTCTTTACTGGGCATGATTGTTTATATAATTTACTCCTTAAAGAGTAACAATGGGTTCCTAATAAGTGAAAGGAAGCGAATTAACACTGCTTGTGTGTTCTTTTTGAACTCTCCCTCGCTTCAAGCACGGGGGATTCTACGCAGAAGGGGATAGCGGATGACACTGGAAGCCTCAACCATAATCTTCGATTTAGTTGTAGGTACTTCACATAACTCCCATAGCAAGGGGAGTAGGAGTAATACCTTTGACTCCAATTTGATCTAACATCCTCACACAATAACTGCAAGCTGTACAATAGGGAACTCCCGCCAGATTCCTCTAGAAAAACGGCAGCTGATCGCATCCATTCTGATTGGCTCTGTGACCCAATGCTCACAACACTTCGATTGGGAGCACTCACATCTGTCCATACCAAGTCATTTCCCCTAAGTAGAAGGTCATGGTCGATAAGCTAAATGCGCGCTCGGTGTCTAGTGATAGACTATTCGATATAAGCGTCTAGGTTTGACCTTAAGCAGTGTGCTATTCTCCCAGGTGTTAATTGAATTATGTGATCAACAATTACCTGTTTAGTCTCCATCGCCTTTTGTTTCACCTCCTCTGGCAGCTTCTCGCCAAATTTCCCTAAATATAGAATCTCTGGTTGCTCAAATTCCAGAGTATAGACTTTTTTTTCCTCCCTTTTGGTAATGGGTAATGAGTAATGGTCGTAGGATTACCGAAAACCGCTGAGCCAATCATCCGACAATCCGATGTGGCATCCCTTTTCAAGAAAGGGTATCAGAATCGGCTCTTCCTCTGGCTCACCCATCCGAAGTTCCTAACGCCCGCATTTAACCCCCTTCGCTTTCGCATCCTTCTACGCACCGGAGCCGCGCTTCACGTCTATAGGTCCCAAGCGGTTTATCAAAAAACTGCTATTGCTCATCCCTAACAATTACAACCAGATTAGCAACTAACAATTACTATTGACCAATCCCAAGAATGGATTAGATTGTAAACCACTAAGTTATCTAAACTTCCCTTACCTATTAGGATAAGCAAACTGATTAAAATCGAGAAAATATTACTCGTCAGCTATCAGTTAAAATACTGGGTTTACTTAAACAACTCTTATTCTAACAAGATAACCGCTTTACGAAATGCTGAACACTTAAACGTTAACTATAAAAACTATGAATCAAAGTTACATAAAAGACAACCAATACTATTACAGATAAATCTTTATATTTATATAAGTTTAATAATCTAAATATTGTTTTATTCTATTTAGAGAATAATTCATTAAAAATTATAGATGTTTATTTATTTAAAATAAACGTCATTTATCTGGCAATTATTTTTTTAAAATAGTTTTATTTATGTTTTTTGTATGAACGCTCTAGTATTTTTTTAAATAATTGGTGGATTGACTTAATAGTATTTTTATTATTGGCGTCTATTTTTGGCTGCTGAGATTTATTTTTTTCGAGTTTAATTACCAATTCTAAAGCTTCTTTATTTTGATTAATTTCTTCTAAAACTATTTTTCGTTCCTGTTCAGGTTCTGTTATTGCTGCTTGATCCTCTTTTCTTAACTTAAGTTGTTTAGTATTGTTATACAAGGGGATAGGGTTAATCCCATATACCATTAGGATTTGAAGATTTTTTCTGGCGGCCATGAATTTTTTGCTAGCGGCTACTATGCCTCTACTTAGACAAAAGGAAGCTATGGAAAAAATTATGGCTACAACAAAAGCAATAACGGGTATTAAATGATCTACTGCTCCGGCTTCGTTGCTGACTAATACGGCTTGGAAATTCAAAAATATATCTCCTAATATTACCAGCCAAATTATAGATAATCCATTAGTTAATGGTAAAGGTATCTTAATTTTTTTGCTAAGAATTCCAGAGCCATCTACTATAGAGGTTATGGGTAAAGCACCTGTTACCAATAAACTGAGTAAATTCTTAGTCTCAATTCCAAAGATTTGATCACCTTTGGAAAGAGCAAGTCTTTCCCCAAACGAGTAATCTAATAGAGCAAACTGTCCAAAACTAGAAATAATTAACAGTGCTGAAAATATCAAAATTATTAGGACTTGAAGTCTTTTTTCTCGGTGATACCAATCTTCAAGCTTTTCAAGCTTTTTCGGCTTTTCGATATAGTTTTCAGACTTGGTAGCTGCTGGGTCAAATTCCGTCATATCTGATCACATCTTTAGTTTACTCTTTTGCAATTAAGCATTTGGAGCCTATACCTTTGGTTTAACCTCTAATTTGTACTGCCAATCCCCAAAATTATTTTATTGTAAAACGTTATCTCTTTTTTAAATCATCCGGTATTTTGCAATAGGTATCTTCTGAACTAGGAGTATATTTTTCGAGGTATTCCTCATTCAGTATTGACTCAAAATAATTATCAAGATTAATCCCACCTATATCGTCTATCTGGTTTAATTCTTTTTGAATTTCTTTTTTAACAGTTTGACCATCCCGAAATGCCTTACTTGCTTGAAGGCTTCTCCTATCTTTTTGTCTTAATATTTCTTTTAAGTTTGGATAATTTTTGAGCTTGAAATAATAAATTCCTTCAAATAAGTCCCAGGTGTAAACGTTAAGGTTGACATTCGGTTGAGCATCTTTGATTTCAAAGGGTAACGAAACGATTAAAATAACACTTTTAATTTTAGGATCCCGAATTTGGAGATTTCTTTCCAAACTTAAATTTAGAACTTGTTGCTCATCTTCCCGAGACCATTTCCAAGCTAAGCAACTAGCTTTTTTATAAACCCATCCCTCTTTATAGTTATCAATACGTCTGATATAAAAACTTTTAGCTTGATGAGAAAATGTCAATAATGTTATAATATTGGGAGTATATCTCTGATCTAGTAAACTATTACTATCTTTAATTTCTGGTTTTGAGTTGACAGGAACTCTCAAGACAAGCTTTTGAGGTGAGCATTCTTGATTGCCAAAAATCTCGTTATAGATAGGCTCATTAGACTGCACACTTATACTTCGAGCTTCTTCAGTTTGAATGAGACAGGGAGTAATTTTAGGGGTACAGGATTGTAGCCCGATACTATTCAAGATAAGAGTGACAATAATTCCTAGGTAGCGGTGCGACCCCGGCCAGGTGCCCTCGCCATGGGAACGCACACCAAGACATCGGAAGAGTTTATTCATGGGAAACTGTACCATGGAATGACTTAAAATATGCTGTAGGCTAGCACTTTTTAGTTGAGCGTTCATGCCTACAGGATTACCTCAGGCATCTTTTGCCAACCTGGAAAGATATACGATTGAAAGGGTATGCGATCGCGTTAGATACATCTCACTAATGATCTTCTAAGGTCACCGCAGACTTCCGGATTGTTGGCAAAATTAGCATGTTTGTCGTTTGTCCAACTCCTTTAATGGCCCTTCGAGCTCCTTAATATCTACTTCCGCTTCTGTCGTGGGATTCCAACCTGATTTGATCTCTGAGTCAAAAATACCCTAGGTGCGCTTTCCCGATTAAGAATTAAATTCCCGCGATTGTCGCGCCTCCAGCATTTGTGTCTGGGCAACCAGACTAGGATCGTCTTGACTTCTAGCAAACTGCTCTACCAACTCGTTGCGACTGCTCTTCAAGCTTTTGGCCAATTTGTCTAGTTTCTTAATGCTGCTCGGCGTTAGCATGTTTGTTGACTGGGATTTTCTATTCTCCTGGTTTTGTCTGTGTGCTTCTCATTCCTTGGGCTGATCGCCTACACACCCAAGTTATATCAGAAGCTTATTTTAAGCATAGACACTTGATAACTTAATTAAGATTACACCATGTATTGGAATTAAGTCTGTCGAATTAAGTCTGTAAGTAGCCTATCAGTCTGTTCGATGAAGATGGGACTACAAAACTTTTCCTAAAAAACCACAAGCAATTAATAGGAGTGCATCAATGAGCTATAAAGACGAACTATTTCCTTGGCGCATCATCCGCCATCTGCCTAAATGCCAGCGAATCGTTGTCGCTCGCTTTCACCGCCGCAATCAAGCAGAAGCCCATCTCCAAGCACTGCGCTGCTTAATACCAGATGCTCGCTTCACCCTCATGTTCGACATCACACTAGATGACATTGTCCCAGCTATCGCTATGACACAGCACTCATCTCTACCTAATCATTAAGAAAACCAAATTCTTGGCTATAATCACTGTTTTATTTCGCCATATCAAAGCGCCTAAGAAGTTTGCGATTACTAAGCGCCAAATTGCCAGAGTTAAGAGCATTTCTGAATCCTGGATTATCAAAATCTAGTTTTGGTTTTATGTTCTGTTTTTCGAACGCCGAGACACAGTAGAAAAATTGGTCAGCAACGGTTACTTTGGTAGAGTGAAAAAGCGCACTAAAGCGCGAACACCTACAGCAGTTGCCGAATGCCATCCAATCGGACTACAAAAAGCTGCGACTAAAAAAACCAGCACATATATGACATATGAGCTATGGCTTAATGTAATTTTCGCGCTTTCGTGGATCTTGGCAAAATCAAACAGAACCGACCTCAGCCACTGTGAATCAAAAACTTATCCTGATCTGGTATCGCAACGATTTACGGATCCATGACCATGAGCCACTCCATCAAGCTGTCCAGGAAAAAGCTCAAATTATCCCCCTGTACTGCTTTGATGACCGACAATTTGGTACTACCTCCTTTGGTTTCCCAAAAACCGGTGCATTTCGCGCTCAGTTTTTGCTCGAAAGTGTAGCGGACTTGCGGAATTCTTTGCGATCGCTTAACGCTGCCGATCTTGGGAAATCCCTTGGTAGTAATTTAGTGGTGCGCCGGGGTTTACCGGAACAGATTATTCCATCTTTAGCAAAAGAACTACGAATCTCCGCAGTTTACTATCACCGGGAAGTCACCTCAGAAGAGTTAGCCGTGGAATCCGCCCTCAAAAAGGCGCTTTCTCAAATTGGCGTAAAAGTCAAGTCATTTTGGGGCTCTACCCTATTCCATATCAATGAATTGCCTTTTGGTATTCGCCACATTCCCGAAGTATTTACCCAATTTCGCAAGCAGCTGGAGAAATCTTCTACAGTTTATCCCACCTTCCCCACTCCCAAAACTCTACCACCCTTACCTAAAGTAGATGTTGGTGAACTGCCTAAGTTAGCTGACTTGGGACTTGAGGCACCAGTCCGGGATCAACGGGCAGTGCTACAGTTCAAAGGTGGGGAAGCAGCTGGATTAGCCAGACTAGATCACTACTTCTGGGAAAAAGACTTTCTTAAGGGTTACAAACAAACCCGAAATGGCATGTTGGGAGCAGATTACTCCTCCAAATTCTCTCCCTGGCTAGCTTTGGGTTGTCTATCACCTCGTTATATGAAATCCGGCTAAATAGTTACTGTTAAGCCTTGGCATCCTGCCACCAG